>JAUXAL010000110.1 GCA_030619925.1 Phycisphaerae bacterium
TCTGTCTTCTGTCCTCTGTCTTCTGTCTTCTGTTGTTCTGTCATATGTTTTTCCAGTTAAATGGGTCTGCATCTTTTTTGCTTACTCTTATTGTCACTGAATTTAGCTGTTTTTGCAACTGTTTGGCGAATTTTTTCAATATGAATCGTTCTGACACGGTATGGCTCAGGCAGATGCAGGTCAGGCCGGCTTCTTGTGCAGCCAGGGCCTGATGATGCTTTAATTCACCGGTCAGATACAAGTCGGCCTTTGCAGCGATAACTAAATTGATAATCTTACCGCATGAGCCTGCGCAAACCGCCGCCGTTTTTACCAGCCGTTTTTCGTTTCCGATTAGACCGACGGCTTGAGCGCCGGTATGCTTTTTAATCTTCTTGATAATCTGTGCTATTCGTAATGGCTGAGCTAATTTGCCGATTCTGCCTAAGCCGAATTTGGCCGGGCTGTCATAAAGTTTGATGATGTCGAAGGCCGGCGTTTCGTAAGGATGAGCCTTTTTCATTGCTGCTATTACTTCGTCGAGTTTTTCCGCCGGCACAATCGTCTCAAATCTTATTTCCGGCACCTTTTCTAGTTTCCCTTTTTTGCCGATAGCCGGCCTGGCATCTTTCAAAGGCAAAAAAGTCCCCGTGCCCTCGGCGCCGAAACCGCAGTGGCTGTAATTTCCGATTGCTCCTGCGCCGGCGGCAAAAACTGCATTTGAAACTTCAGCCGCCGATTCGGCCGGGACAAAGACAACGAGTTTATAATTGTCGGTGGCAGGCCCATTGACGTAATCGCCGATTGGCTTTCCGTCGACAATGCCGATAATTTCTGCAAGGCCGTCGTTTACTCCGCCTGTGGCCGAATCCAGAGCGGTATGTATCGAGAAGACCGCCAACCCGCGGCGAATCAATTTATAGACAACGCTGCTTTGGCCTTCGGCGGTGATTTTCTTTAAGCTGTCCCAGATTACCGGATGATAACTTACAATCAAATCTGTTTTTAGTCTTTTTGCCTCAGCGGCAACGTCGCCGGTTACATCGATAGTCAGCAGAATGTTTTTTACATTTTTCTGCGGGTCGCCAATCAATAATCCCACGTTGTCCCAATCCTGCGCCAATTCAAGCGGGACTATTTTTTCGATTCTCTCTGTAATATCTTTTACCTTCATTTGGTTTTCCTACATTGGCGCTTAATAAATTCGTCGAACTTTTCTTGTAGTTTTTTGGTCATTGGTCCGACCTTGCCGTTGCCTACCGTGTGCTTCTCTACGCTGTTTACCGGCATAATTTGCATAATTACATTCGTAAGGAAAATCTCATCGGCAGCCAGCACGTCGTCTATGTGGAGGTCTTTTTCAACCAGTTTGATAGAGTTTCTTAAGGCGATCTGGCAGACGGTCTTTCTCGCCACGCCCGCAAGGACCGGCGTTACAATCGGCGGAGTATAGAGGGCCGAATCTTTGACTAAGAACACATTGCTTATGCACCCTTCGGCCAGGCGATTATCTATCGTGAACCACAGGGCCTCAGCCGCTTTTTTTTGATGCGCCAGATTTAGCCCAATCATACGCGAGAAGTAGCTTGTCGTTTTGTGTCCATAGATAGGCTCGGTCAGATTTTGCTTGAATGGGCAAAGTACCACCAGAACACCCTTTTTATAATATTCCGGCGGGTAAGGCTGGAGCTTCGTGGCGGTGATAAGAAGTGTGGCCTTACGCTGCTCATCCGATTGGGACATCGGCCCGGAAGTCAATGTCAGCCGCAGACGCGCATCGGCTAATTTATTCGCTCGCAGGACCTTGTAAACGGCACCGGTGATATACTCTTTGTCGTATGTATGATTTACCGACAAGGCGGCAGTGCTGAAAAACAGTCTGTCCAGATGGTCTGCCAATGAGAAAACCACTCCATTATAACTGCGCATCGTCTCAAAAAGCCCCGCCCCATACAAAAAGCCGCTGTCGGTAACGGATACACGGGCCTTGTCAAGGTCAATCAATCTGTCGTTTAGAAAAACTTGTTCCATTCTTTTAGCGTTCAGCGTACAGCGTTTAGCGGATAGGATAAAGCATTCTATATAGTATACTCCCCACTTCTTTTAGCAGCTTTTCTACAGTCTCATTCTTACTGACATATTTTAGGTCGTTCGCTAATAAAAATTGCGTTTCCAATTCCAACAGTGAACCATACGCAATAGACAAAAATTGATTGTACTCTGCTTTGTGTTTTCTGCCATAGCCCTCGGCTATATTAGAGGGTATAGATACGGCAGCTTTTCGCATTTGTTGAGGTAGTCCATAGGTTTCCGGTTTTGGGAAATCTTTTGTAATTGTATATATTTCTAAAACTAATTTATAGTTTTTCTGCCGAACTATAAGGTCTTTGAAGGACTGAGTTTTCATTACTATATGCTATCCGCTCCACGCTGTACGCTATTTATTCCCGCCAGCAGCGCTCTTGCCTTTGTGATTGTCTCTTGCCATTCGGCTTCTGGGTCGGAATCTGCGACAATGCCACCTCCGGTCTGCGCAAAGGCCTTTCGGCCTGTGATAATAATCGTTCGTATCGCAATATTCAAGCACGCATTGCCGTCTATGCCGATAAAGCCGATACTGCCGGTATAAACCCCTCTGGCTGTGGGCTCGGTCTGGTCGATAATTTCCATCGAGCGAATTTTTGGAGCGCCGGTAATAGAGCCGCCGGGGAACATCGCCTTCAAAATATCGCAAAATGTAATTCCTTTGCGAAGCTGCCCAGCCACGGTTGCCACAGCGTGAAAGACAGTCGGATAGGTTTCAATTGTCCTCGGCTGAATCACCGTTCTTGTCCCCGGTTTGCAAATTTTAGCCACGTCATTGCGTTCCAGGTCGATTATCATATTCAGCTCTGCCTGCTCTTTTTCGCTGCAGAGCAGCTCATTGAAATTTCTTACATTGATTTGCTTTGCCTGCAACGGCGGTTTGGAGGCTTCGTTGATTCGCGGCCGAGTACCTTTTATCGGCTTGGTTCGAACAACGCCGTCGGCAATTGTCATAAACATCTCAGGCGATGCACTTACGATATGAAAACCGCCGCCGTCGATATACGCCGCGTAGCCGCTTGGGTTGTAATGGTTCTGCCAGTGATAGAGCTGTATCGGCCTGGCGTCATAATCGCATTCAAATCGCTGCGAGAAGTTAATCTGGTAAACATCACCGTCATAGATATATCGTTTTATTTCCCCGATTGTCCGCAAATAATAATCTTTGTCCATATTGCATCGAATTGGCGCAAAATCTATATTGTCAAGGTCAGCAGCTAAAGGTTGTTGCACGCCGGTTCGTTGGGACTCAGCCAACAACCGCTCCAGAGCAGATAATTTGTCCTCCGGCTTTTGAGAATCGTTCGGCAACTGCAGGGCGATTAGCCAGCAGGTTCCTTCAATATGGTCGTAGGCAATAAGCCTATCGTAGAAGCACAGCCGAATCAGCGGCATTTGAAGGTCATCTATGGTCGTTTCCGGCAGCCGCTCGATATATTGGCCGAGCTCGTAACTAAAATATCCAATCCATCCGCCACAGAAAATTCCTCGTAGGGGCAACCCTATGTGGTTGCCCTGATGGTCTTGTTCAATTTTATATTTGGCCAGGATTTTTTGCAGTTTTCCGAACGGGTCTTTTTGTCCCGCCCGGAATTCAAAGATTTCTTTCGGCTCAGCGGCCCAGTAGCTAAATCTGTCCGCATCTGCCTTGGCTGTGTTGCCGCCGAGAATTGACGCTGATTTTCGGCCGGCAAATATCTGGCTTAGGGCCGGCAAATTTATCGATGCGCGGATTTTTTTGTAATGTAATTTGCAAAGAATACATTCATCTGTTTTGGCAACTGTCCCTGTTGTCATTTTAGTTGTTCCGCCCTGAGCTCGTTTATAATCTGCACCCCCGAGGAAGTGCCTATTCTTTCTGCCCCTGCCTCTAACATTTCGAGTGCCTGCTTTGCGGTTTTGATTCCGCCGGCTGCCTTTATCTTACAGTTTGGAGCGGTTTCTTTCATTAGCTTTATATCCTCGATGGTTGCTCCGCCGGCAGGGTGCAGGCCCGTGCTTGTCTTTATAAAATCAACTCCACATCCGTCCGCTATTCGGCAGGAAAATATCTTTTGTTCGCGGCTTAAAGCAGCCGATTCGATTATCACCTTCAGGACGACTACCGGCCTCATCGACCGGCAAACTTTGAGTACTGCCTGTATTTGACTTTGCAGATATGTCGTGTCACCGGCGATTATCGCCGCCAAATCAGCGACCATATCAACCTCGTCGGCACCGGTAAAGATAGCTTCTCTGGCCTGCGCAACTTTGATTTTAGTCGAATCGGCACCAAGCGGCAAACTGACTACGCCGCCAACCGCAACTTTTGCCCCTGTTAACTGCTCAGCCGCCAAGGCCACCCAGCGTCCGTTCACACACACCGTATGAAACCCGTAGCTTTTCGCCTCCCGGCAAAGCTGTTTGATTTGCTCTTCTGTTGCCGTGGCATCGAGCAGCGTATGGTCGATACAGCCGGCCAGTTCATTATCCGATATTTGGTATTCGGTATTGGTCATTCGTTATTCGGTATTCAATATTCGACATCCATTTCTCGTGTCCTATCTCTCGATAATGTGGTCAATGCTATATGTATTCTTTCTTTTTGGAGAAATTTTATTGCACTGATTGGGTCTCCGGAAGCTTATATGGCCAAATTTTTCCAGGCAGACCCCAGCAAAAACTATATCGGCCGGCCGATAGTACTCAGAACAAAGCGAATAAAGAAGCCCATAAAGACTGAGTAGCTAAAATTCACTAATGTTCCACCCAGGTAATACTTGGGGTTCTTTTTAATATTTTCGCTTCGAGCTATAGACTTTGCGGTGAATATCAGAGCTAATGCCGTAAAAGCATCGCCGAGGATGAAAGTGATCGTCAGAAAGTTTTCACATCTGCCAATGATTGTTCCAATGCCGAACACAGTTTTCGAATTTGGCTTTTCAGGGTTTTCGTTTGAGGATTCGGGTTTGGGAATACCAACAAGAAAGTCTACAATCGCACCACTTGTGGCCATGGTTATAAGGTAGCCGCTCACGATAATTACACATTGCAGGATATCTATGTCGATATTAGCTATGATATTCATCTTTGTCCTTTTCCTATTTTGTAAGTTTTTGACTTGTGTCGCAGAATACAAGCTGTATTACTTGTTTGAGCAGTTCTCCTTTAGAACTTGGTCAATTATGTCTTCTGCTTGTTTCAATTCTTTCCAGTGAGCCTGCCGAAGTGCGTCGGATACAGCCTGCTGCGTTATACCAAGTTGTTGTGCGACTGCTTTCTGGGTGCTGAGTTTTTCGTAGAATTGCACTATACGCCTCTGATGTTTACTCCAACTGCTGCGTAGTATGTGGACCAGATTCGGCAGTTCGTTGAGTAGTGGATTTAACTGTGTAAACTCGTGACCTAAGTCAAAGCAGTAGTACAGATTTTTTTTCTTTGCCTGTTTAATCATGTCAGCCGCTATATGAAAAGCAGGACCATCCATTTTTGTTACATCCTTGGAGTCGATGGCAATATCCAGAACACCCTGCACAACGGCAAAACGAAATAAGTTAGGATATAATGCTTCATTCAGGAGTTTGCAAATTCGATAGCTAATGGTGGGTTGCTTGAGTACTCCGGACAATTCGTCTATTCCCCTGACCTGAATAAGAGGAGCATAGAATTCTTTCCGGTACTTCTTAGAGACGCTTTCGATTAGCAAGGGAATTGCACGAGAAAGCTGTTGCCGACCAGAAATATCCCGAGAATGGACTAAATCGCCTACGATTACCGTAAAGATTCTTGTTTTCGTTCTCATAATACAAGTATATCAGTTTGTCTCAAAAAATACAAGTATTTATGCTTGTATTTCCCTTTTTGTTCTTTTTCTTTTTTAAATCCTAACTCACCGTTTGTGGTAACACTAAGCAGCGTATGGTCGATACAGCCGGCCAAGTTGTTCTCTTCCACAACGGTCACTTCGCTTTGTACCTGTCTTTCTGGTTAAACAACGTCGAGTCCTTGTAACCCTTTTTTATTTTTGCGCTATGGTAATTATCTCTGGAAAGAAATTCTCTTTGGCAGCGGCCATTTTTATATATACCCTTTTTGCTTGAAGAACTCGACTGTACTGTTGATGTCAGCAAATACTTTTGTTGCTGTTTGAGTAACGAAAACCGATGGAGTCTGCTTTGCCGCCCAGATGACATATACTTCTTTGGCTGCTTCGTGGGCGTGCTGGAGCTCTCTTTCGACTCCGCTGGATATCGCGGCCCGTCCGTCGGCTAACGTCGGGATAAAGCTGATTATCATGTCCGACTGGTCGATGAGCATGAAATCGCGGGCGTATATCTGGCTGTTAATGTCGCGTTCGATTTGCAGGACCTCGTGCAGATTCAATCGGACTTTCCTCCCCAATGCCGTCACCTCTACGTAATCCAATCCTTTCCGGGCGGCTTCGCCGGCATAATGCGGCAGAGACGATTCTTCCAAATCGCCGGGGTCAAAACAGACAAACAACTGCTTCATCAATCGCCGAAATTCGTCAATTTGCTTCATAACATTTTCCATATCGCCGACTGCGGTCATCGGAAAACTCAGGTACGCTCTTTTACGCAGGCCTTCAAAGACAAGTCTGTAGAATGTTTCGGAAGTCTCGGCTTCGGTGCCGCGGGCAAGACAATAGAAAGGGATTGTTTCGTTAATACCTTTGCAGAGCATTTCCGTGCCGATAATCTCTTCTTCCCGCCAGACAATCAAATCTTTCAGACTGTGTTCGACGGCGTGTTCGGCAAGAAGCCGGGTGTGCAGGGCGATTACGCCGTCAATCAGGCAGACATACATATCGGTGTTGAGCTGGCGCATCTGGTCGAAGTCCACCGCTGGAAACAACCCGTGACGCCAGCGGAAAGTTGCGTGAGTATTGACTATCAAGTTGGGGGCGTTTTTGGCTTTTGCGATGATGTCTTTGAAGACGCTGCGGCGAAGTGAGCTCAGCCGTTTCATTGATATGTCCAGGATTTTGCCGGGCGGGACATCGGGCGCTTCAGCGTACATCTCGTCGCCGACGTTGCACAGCAGCACCTCTTTTCCCTTCCCGGCGGCGAACTGACAGACCCTTTGAAGATAGCTCTTCTTGTCAACGCCAACCATTCCGGTAACAACGACTATCATTACATAAGACTCCAGACACAAAGCTCAAGAAAGGTCTTCGGTCTTTAGTCTTGAGTCTTGGGTCTTTAAAGGTTTTTCAATCTTTGCTGTTTGTCGTAATCTTTCAGTGCGGCAATCAGTCCGCCCATGTCG
The DNA here is from genome assembly GCA_030619925.1 of Phycisphaerae bacterium. Classification (GTDB taxonomy): domain Bacteria; phylum Planctomycetota; class Phycisphaerae; order Sedimentisphaerales; family Anaerobacaceae; genus JAUXAL01. The sequence goes on from JAUXAL010000110.1 coordinate 7,333, forward strand.
CCGGCCATTATCTTATCCAGGCTGTAAAGTGATAAGTTGATTCTATGGTCGGTTACGCGATTTTGAGGGTAATTGTATGTTCTGATTTTTTGTGACCTGTCGCCTGAGCCGATCATGCTCTTGCGTTGCGAGTCGCGCTCAGCCCTTTTTTTGCTCTGATGATATTCATAAACCCTGCTCCTCAAAACCCGCCATGCTTTGGCACGATTCTTGTGCTGGCTTTGCTCGTCCTGCATGCTAACGCTAATTCCCGTTGGGATATGATCGAGTCTGATGGCGCTGCTGACCTTGTTGACGTTTTGTCCACCCGGCCCACTTGACCTGCTGACATGTTCGACAACATCCTCAGCAGCTATCTGAATATCGAGCTCTTCCGGTTCGGGCAGTACCGCCACCGTTGCCGCTGAGGTGTGAATCCTGCCCTGTGATTCGGTCTCCGGAACGCGCTGAACGCGGTGGCCGCCGGCTTCGTACCCTAATTCAGACCATGCGCCCTTACCCTTGACGCTGAATATCACTTCGCGAAAGCCGTTCTTTTCTGTCGCACTAAAACCGAGCTGTTCAATTTTCCACTTGTGACCGTCAGCGTATCTTACATACATATTGTACAAGTCGCGCGCGAACAGAGCCGCCTCTTCTCCGCCGGTGCCTGCCCGTATTTCCATTATGACCGAATCGATACCCATATCGTCGGCCATCACCAGGCTGTTTGCGATTTCCTCAAGCTGGGTGGTCCTTTTACCTGCAAGCTCTTGTATCTCTTCTTTCGCTAATGCCTTGAAATCTTCGTCAGCGGTGCTGTCGGCCAATATCTGCTCGGCCTCTTCGATGCCGGCTACTGTTTTTTTGTACTCGCGATATTTTGTAACTATCGCTCTGAGTTTACCTTGCTCTTTGGATAGCGCTATCAGCCTGGTTGGGTCACTGGCAATTGCCGGCTCAGCAATCTGCTTTTCGATTTCACGAAAGCGCGCCTCGACCTCATCGAGTTTTGCCAGTAAACCATCTTTTTGCTCAGCCATAATTTCGTCTCTCGTGAATCGTCTCTCGTTCAAACAAATTTACCCCGCACCAATTAGACGCAAGCCTACGCTCAATTGGTGCGGGGTAACATGGAGAACCAGCTATTGTTGCTGGTCTTTTTTGTTCTTTTTGGGGTCCCCGTTTTCCGGCTTTTTGGAGGGGTCCCCAACGCGTTTGTTTGCGTTTGGGATCCCGGGCGATGGGGCCCCTTTGATGTAACTTGTGCCGTATTTCTTCTTGAACCGCTCTATTCGGCCGGCCGTGTCGACGTATTTTTGCTTGCCCGTGTAGAACGGATGGCACATCGAGCATATCTCTGCGTGTATTTCTTTTGCCGTGCTGCGGGTCTCGAAGGTGTTGCCACAGCCGCAGTGAACCATCACCTTATCGTACTTTGGATGTATCTCTTTTTTCATAACTACGACTCTCTCGAATACTCAAAACACTGCACTATAACATTATCGACAGATATTTCAACAGAAATTTTTACAAAACTATTTTCAGCAGCTTAAGAGCAGGCAGGCCCGATAAGTCCTGGCTTTTGTTATCGCGTTTCGGTATAATATTATTGATACTTGTGTTGTTAAAGGCCTGTGCCCGCGAAAGCGGGTAAACAAACCGTGATTGGAGTTTTGAGTCTTCAGTTTAGCCCCCAAGTTCATCTTGGGGGTTTTTCTTTCCCCAAAAATCCTTGCCTCGCAAACAAAGCGGAAACTCCAAATGTCATTGCGAGCGCAGCGAGGAATCTCTTATTGCGGCCACCCAGATCCTTCGCTTCGCTCAGGGTGACAGTTTTAAGGTAGTTTCTAAATTAACAATGGCGCTACTTATATTGCTCACCATCTTTTTATTCGGCCGACCGGCCGAGGCACAATACGGCGGCGGTGGCAGCAGTGGGCTGGGCAGCCGTGGCCAATTCGGGTGCGGGCAGGCCAACATCAGACCAGGGTAGGATACCCTGGAAGGACCCTGCACCGATGGCAAGTGCCAAGGCAGAGCAGAAGATTTTAGACGTACTTGCGGATATGTACCTGAACCAGCGCAGGGGTATGATGAATGTCCAGCCGGAAGACGGCAGGTTGCTGCGGCTGCTCGCCGAGGCTACCGGCGCCAAGCACATCGTCGAGATAGGCACTTCCAACGGATACTCGGGTATCTGGTTTTGCCTGGCCCTGCGCACCACGGGCGGCAAACTAACCACGCACGAAATCGACGCCGGCCGGGCATCGCTGGCCCGTGAGAACTTCAAACGAGCCGGTGTCAGTCATATCGTTACGCTTGTCGAGGGCGACGCCCACAAGACAGTTACCAGGTTAAAAGAGCCTATCGACATCCTTCATCTTGACGCCGACAAGGCCGGCTACATCGACTATCTCGGCAAGCTCCTGCCGCTGGCGCGTCCTTGACGTGAAACTCATGCGGGAAAAGAATCCTTGTCTCTCTCCCGATTTCTAAATGTCCTCTGTCGCGTTCAGGAACCCCGATAAGCCGCAAAATTGTGTCCCCGCGATCGTTTTATACGTTCTCAGGCACAACGAACGGCTTGCGATACGGACGCGTCAGCAACCTATTAGCCGCTCGGTTCTTCACGAACCTCTCAGTCCTGGGGTTGAATCGCAGTTTTGGGCCGAGGCAGTACGTGCCCTTCGACACATCGAGGCCCAGCGTGCCTTTCACCGTTTGCTTGATAGTCTCCCAGGATTTGGCAATTTCCTCGTGCCTGTCGAGTACGTCGGGTCTGGTCGTGCCGGAAACCTGCTCGCCAAGGCGGTAAGAGATGTTGCCCAGGTGGCAGCACGCCGAAGACGGATGTGCCTTGGTAATGTCAGCGTGGAGGTCACTGCGCCTGCGAGTGCGCATGCATTGGATGAAGTTCTCGAATATGTCGCCGGGGCCCATCTCGACATCAACGTCCACCAGGTCTTCAGCCTTATCCGAACCCTTGGGATAGAACTTGCCGTCCTTGATCGCTCCTTCCTCAAGGTAGAACTCGTTGCCAACTTTCTTCGGATACTTTTTACCGTCGAGGCCCGCCCTGTCAACCAAACCGATGACCTCGAACACGAGCAGCGGCCCGCCAAAGTCCATGACGGTCAATTGGCAGTTGGGAGTCTGGGCCTGATCGGTGAAGGGCGGATAGCCGGGCGTCGAGTTAACCCATCGGCCGCCCATACTTATTGCGCTTTTGGGCAGGGTAGCACCTTTGATGGCCCAGCGGGCAATGTCCATCTGGTGGACGCCCTGGTTGCCGATCTCTCCGTTGCCGAAATCCCAGAACCAGTGCCAGTTGTAGTGGACTATGTTCTCGTGATACGGTTGTTTCGGTGCCGGGCCAAGCCAGATGTTGAAGTCGATGTTCTCCGGCGGCTCTTGGATCAGCTTAAAGCCGATGCTCCACCGCCCTCGTCCGGACTTGGAGGCGTAGGCCTTGGATACGAGCAGCTTGCCATATTTGCCGCTCTGGACGGCGGCGATTTGCCTTGCCCAATTACTGCTGGCACGGCTCTGCGTGCCGTGCTGGACAATGCGGTTGTACTTGCGGGCGGCCTCGACGCATTTGCGGCCCTCGAATACGTTGTGGCTGCACGGCTTTTCGACGTAAACGTCCTTGCCCGCCTGACAGGCCCAGATTGTTGCCAGCGAATGCCAGTGATTGGTTGTTGCGATCGATATGGCATCGATATTCCTGTCTTCCAGCAGTTCGCGAATATCAACGTAAGTGTCGACCTTCTTATTGCGGTCTCTGAATGGCTTGGCACGACGCTCTAGAACCTCTCTGTCCACGTCACACAGCGCCGCTAACCGCACACCATCCATCTCATCGAATGCCCTGATGTGTGAGCTGCCCCGGCCGTTGATACCCACCACGGCCACGCGAATGTCGTCGTTTGCTCCTCGCACACGCGAAAAAGGCGGCGCTGTCGTGGCGCAACCCGGCAGCGCCAGCGCGATACCCGTGGCTATTGAACTTTTCATAAAATCTCGGCGTGTGGTATTTTTCATAAGCAATCTCCTTTCTTGGGGTCCCCTTAATCATCTCAATATTACGATAGGACTACCCAGCCTCGTCTGAGGTCAAGTGCTATTAACCTATTGACACTGCCGTAGCTCTCTGGACGTTAAAAGAGGCTACACTGAAAAAAGAATAATCGAAACAAGAGCGAATAGCAAGGGCGAATTGAAAAAAGTCAGAGGTTTTGAGGCCTTGGCCACATCAATTCAGCGCTGCCGGACGTTTTTTTGGTGAAAATAGCTGCTCAATCGATGAGGCACTTGATTTGCGAAAGAGTACAATGAGTCTCTCTGCAGTGCTTTTGCTCACGCGATGATTTCCTCGATCGCCCGTGCAACCACGTAGTCCGGCAGCTTCCTCAGGCCGGGCTGGGCCTCATAAGCAGATATAATACTGTTGTCCGGGAATGCGCGGACCTGCTCAATCAGCTCCTCGGCCAGTGGGCGCAAGTTTTCCTCAGTCAAGCCGGTTTTTGCCTTGCTGCGAGCTGCTTCCACTAAAGCCTCGAATTCCGCCTTGCTGTTGTACCAGTTGAGCTGCAACTCCAATTCAAAGGCATCCTTTGCTCTGGTGCGATCAAAAAGATACTGAATCCCAATTGGATTGTAGGCCTCTATCCTTTCATCCACAAAGGCCAGGCACGCATCTCGGTATGCTGCGTACTTGGCCTCGTCAAAGTCCTCAAACCCGCGTACTGCAATCTCCTCAGCCAGCAGCTTTTCTATTCTTGGCGGCAAGAGGTTTTTGGCAGCTTCCAGCCGCTCATACAGGGTCTCATAGTACGCCCTCAAAAGTAGGCTCGTCTCACTCATGCCCATTACCTGCCATCGCTCACCTTTAATAATGGTCAATTATACTATGCAAAAACCTCTATTACTCTGTCAAATTTGATTTGATAGTTTGGAAGGGTGGCAGCCTCAAGCGCAGTACCCGCTTTCGCGGGCACAAGCTTGGGGATGGCTTCTCCTGTATTCACCATCCCCAAAGCCTTCGGCTTTGAGGCTGCCACCCAACCATGGGAATGACAACTTACAGATTCAATCTTGACAGACTACTAGG
>JAUXAL010000085.1 GCA_030619925.1 Phycisphaerae bacterium
TAATGCGTTTTTCTCTGTAATTCATCGTTTTTCCTTTCATAGATTTGTGTAAGGTTAAATCGACAATTTTTTCAGGCTGGCATTTCGCACGTGCCACAATTTGGCAGCGCTGTTATGACTTTTATCCTCCTTATAATCCGGGATTTCCCATATACACTTCACTGAAACACTCCTGCAAGCTTCAAGTCTCATAATAACGTAATTTCATCTCAATTTCAACAATATTCCGGCAGGTTCAACATGCCGTGCCGCAAAAAACATAAAAGAAGCCAAGCACTTGCGTCAAGAACCCGTTTTTTCCTGGGTTTTTGTGGTTTTTGTGGTTTTTGGGGTGGATTTTTGGGCAGGATATATTTTCTTGTAAAAAAGGTTGATTTAGGGTTTTGAATCGGGTATAGCTATGCACTTGTGATTGCTCTGTCGCATGGGGTAGAAAAAGAAATTGAAAATGTAAAAGTCAAAATGTAAAATGCCGAATTTTTCAGTTTTTATTTTTTGGTTTTAAGTTTTTAGTTTCTTTAGGGGTCAGCAGTATCACGGCGTGGTTGACTCAAGCCTCCGGCGGGGCCAAATCGGGCTCCCACGTCTGCTTTCGCAGACAAGCGTGGGAGTTTCCGTGACAAGTAATTGACTATTGATTATTTATCATTGACTATTTTCAATATTGACTTTTCAATAATCAATTGGATTACCCGATGGTGTAATTGGTAACACATGGGCTTTTGGTGCCCACGTTCCAGGTTCGAGTCCTGGTCGGGTAGCTTTGGAATTAATAACTGATAGTTGAGAACTAAAAACTGAAAAAAGCTATGGCGGAAAGAGTAGCAATAATTTTGGCAGCGGGCGTCAGCAGCAGAATGAATACGCAAATAGCGAAGGTGCTGCATGAGGTATGCGGGCGACCAATGCTGGCCTACGTGCTCGATGCCTGCCGCAAGGTTGGAGTCTCGAAGATATATGTCGTGGTTGGTTTTTCTGCCGGGCAGGTAAAAGAGCGATTCGACGGCAACGATATTGTCTGGGTCCAACAGGACAAGCAGCTTGGGACCGCCCATGCGGTTTTGTGCTGTAAGGAACACCTTAAGGATTTTACGGGCGAGACGCTGGTGCTTTGTGGTGATGCGCCTTTGATTCAAGGCGAAATGTTGAGGACACTGATGGAAAAGCGCGAGGCAGAGCAGTCGGCGGCGATATTAGCCACAGCGGTTCTCGACGACCCGACCGGCTACGGCCGGATAATCCGCGATGCGTACGGCAATATCCAGGGTATTATTGAAGACGGTGACTGTACGAGAGAACAGTTGGCCATTAAAGAAGTCAACCCGAGCTATTATCTGTTCAATAATACGGTTCTTTTTGAGGCGATAGAGAAGGTCAGACCGGATAATGTCAAAAAAGAGTATTATCTGACAGATGCGGTCTCAGATATCATTGCGACAGGTCATAAAGTCACAGCGGTTACGGCGGTGCGACCTGAAGAGGCAATGGGTGTCAATAGTAGAGCAGAGCTTAGCACAGCGAGCAAGATCATGCAGCGGCGGATTCAGCGACAGTTAATGGAAGAAGGCGTGACAATAGTGGACCCTGACAATACGTGGATTGATGCCAGAGCGCAAATCGGACAGGATACGGTGATTGAGCCGTTTACATATATTCACGGCGAGGTCAAGATCGGTCAGGGCTGTCGGATTGGGCCGTTTGCCTATTTGAGGCATGGCACGGTTTTGAAAAATGATGTTGTATTAGGCGTTTATGCGGAAGTTAAAAATTCGACTTTAGCTGATGGCGTTCGAGTACGGCACCACAGCTATATTGGTGATGCTACTGTGGGGCAAAATGTTAATGTAGGTGCCGGCTCGGTAACGGCCAATTTCGACGGCGAAAAGGTGAACCGGACAAGTATAGGCAATGACTGCTACATCGGCTCAGGTGCAATACTGATAGCGCCGCTTGAGCTCAAAGACGGCTTACACGTAGGTGCGGGGACAGTGGTTTCGCAAGAAAGCGTAGATAAACTTGGGCAGAAGGACTAAAACAGATGTCTCCAAATGATAATCTAAAGATATTCTCCGGCAGCAGTAATGTGGCGCTGGCAAGTGCGGTTTGTAAGTACTTGGATATCCCGCTCGGCCGCGCGAAGATCGACAGGTTTCCGGACGGTGAGAAGGTCATCAGGGTTGAGGATGACGTTCGCGGCCGGGATTGCTTTGTTGTGCAGTCGACGTGCAAGCCTGTTGATGAACATTTGGTGGAGCTTTTGATTTATTTAGACTGTCTGCGAAGGGCCAGTGCCAGTCGCGTCACTGCCGTTATTCCTTACTTTGGCTATGCTCGGCAGGATAGAAAAGACGAAGGGCGGGTGCCTATTACAGCGAAACTGGTGGCCAATCTTATTACTACCGCCGGGGCCGACAGGGTATTAGCTATAGACCTGCACGCACGTCAGCTGCAGGGTTTTTTCGATATACCGGTCGACCACCTGACCGGCGAGCTCGTATTGAGCAAATATTTCAGGGATAAGAGGATTAGTAACTTGACGGTAGTTTCGCCGGACGTGGGTAATATGAGGATTGCATCCAGATATGCGGCGCACCTCGGCGGGGAATTGGCGATTGTGCATAAGAAACGAGTCGGCGGCAGCGAGGTGCAGGCTTATGAGATGATAGGTGAAACCGAAGGCAAAAATGTCCTGATGTGTGACGATATTATTGCCACCGCTGGGACAGTGTGCAGTGCTGCCAGCCTGGTTAAGAAACGTGGAGCTGAAAAAGTGTATGTCGGTGTCACACATGGCATCTTTGCGGGGCAGGCATTAGAGCGGCTGGAGCAGGCGCCGATTGATGAAGTGGTGGTTACCGACACTATACCGTTGACCAAGCAGGCCAAAGAGGTTGGCTGTATCAAGGTTTTGAGCGTAGCAGATATGTTGGGCGAGGCGATAAGGAGAATTCATAGAAATGAATCGGTTAGTAGCTTGTTCGACAATATTTGATTAGGATACAGGATAAAAGAGTCCATTTTGCGGCAGGTCGCAAAAGTAGGCGCGCGATTGAAGTGAGGAAATTATGGAAAAAGCGTTGCTTTTGAAAGCGGAAATTCGAGAACACACCGGATCAAAGGACGCAAAAAAGCTGCGTAAGGATGGACGCATACCTGCTATTGTCTACGGACATAAGCAAAAGCCGGTAGCTATTTCGCTGGATCGGAACACTATGGTCGAGGGGCTACATCACGGGCGTCGGCTGATGGATGTGCAAATCGGCAGAAAGAAAGAAAAGATGATCGTCAAAGACCTGCAGTATGACTATTTGGGCAAAGACGTCATTCATGTGGATCTGATGCGGGTTGATGTAACTGAGACGGTTAAAGTAGCGGTTCCTGTTGAGCTTAAAGGCGTAGCCAAGGGCACGCATGAAGGCGGTATTATTGAGGAATGTACAGACCATTTAGAAATTGAGTGCAAAGCAACTGATATTCCGGAATCCGTCGTTGTTTCGGTCAAAGAGATAAATGTTGGCGATACCTTGCATGCCGGTGACATCGAGCTTCCGGATGGAGTGAAGCTGGTAAGCCCGCCGGAGATGCTTCTGGTTACGTGCCATTTGGTTGCTGCTGCCAGAACTACCGAGGAACTTGAGAAGGAAACGCCGGTTAGTCCTGAGGTTATTGGCGAGGTTAAGGAGGCCGGGGAGGAACCTTCGGGACAAAAGCAAGAATGAGCCGTGCCGGGCGAAAATAGATTATGGGCGAGATTAGGATGGTCGTCGGCCTGGGAAATCCGGGCGATGAGTATGTTGATACGCGGCACAATACAGGTTTCAAGGTAATTGATTTACTGGCTGAAGGGTTGAAGGTAGAGGTGAGAAAGAGAAAGTTCGGCGCTCGTTTCGGGTCAGGCGAATTTGAAGATAAAAAGTTAATATTGTTAAAGCCGTGGCAGTTTATGAACCGCAGCGGCCAGGCTGTTGCGACGGCGGCCGGTTTTTATAAGCTCGGCGTCAGCGACTTGCTCGTGGTAACCGACGATATGGACCTTGAGCCGGGCAGGATTCGGATTAGGGCCAAGGGCTCAGCCGGTGGGCATAATGGTCTGGCTGATATCATAGATAAACTCGGCACAAATGAGTTTGCTCGATGCCGAATCGGCATCGGTCGCAGCGGTGAAGAAACCCGCCAAAGCCGGGTAGATTATGTTCTCGATAAGCCCACGGAGGCGGAGAAGCTGCTGTTGGCCGGGGCGGTCGAGAGGGCGCGAGACGCAGTGCTTTGCTGGATAGAACATGGTGTCGAGGCAGCGATGAATAAGTTTAATAGTTATGATGAATAGCCGGCGTGCGTTATGTATACTGCGTGAAGCCGAAAACACAATACGTAATTTAGCAGGAGGTAGTTAACTTGAAAACTGCGGCGAAGAACAAGTTGTATGAAGGAATGTTTCTTGTTGATTCGGCCCAAGCCGGGGCGGATTGGGACGGGGTTATTGCAGCTATCAGAACGATACTGGGAAGAGCTGAGGCTGAGGTTGTCTCGATAAGAAAATGGGACGACAGGAGGCTGGCCTACGGGATTAAAGGAAAAACCAGAGGGGCGTATATCCTTTGTTATTTCAAGGCCGACGGCGAAAAGATACAGGACATCGAAAAAAATGTTCAGCTCTCAGAACAAATTATGCGTGTTCTGATTCTCAGCGCCGAGCAGCTGACAGCAGAGGATGTTGGGAAAGATACTCCTGCTACGAAGGTGGAAAAAGAGAGGGAAAAACGAAAAACTGCCAAGGAAGCGGCCCAGGAGGCTGAAGCAGAGCAGGTAAGCGCCCAGGAGGAGACGCAAGAAGCTGAGCAAGAAGAGACCGAAGACTCGCAAGAGTCGGAGCCGAGCATGGCAGGGGATGAATCTATGGAAAAATTAGCCGGGGCAGAACCAGAGTGAAGATTCTGAATCCCGGAACGCCGGGAAGGAGCGGGAGTAATAGCAGTCTTGAATTTTTGGTGTGTCTGTAAAAAGTCCGCCTTTGGCGGATTGAGTTCTGAGTTGACCGAAATCTGTCCCGATGTATCGGGATGGCCAAGTTGTGTAGGTGTGGAGTTAGATGGAAGAATTTAATTTAAGGTTAAAGCAGAAAGCAGAGTTTAAGCATGGCTAATTTTAACAAAATTTTATTGATGGGCAATTTGACTCGCGACCCGCAGTTGTCGTATACGCCGAACCAAACAGCGGTGGTTGATTTTGGGTTGGCGACGAATCGCAGGTGGACGGGCCAGGATGGCAGCCAGCGGGAGGAAACGTGTTTTGTTGATTGCCGGGCGTTCGGTCGGCAGGCAGAGAATATAAACAAGTACCTGAGCAAAGGTAAGCTGGCTTTCGTTGAAGGCAGACTGACATTCGATACATGGACGGCTCAGGACGGCACGAAGCGCAGCAGGCACAGAGTTACGGTTGAAAACATCCAGTTTATGCCCCGCACCGGTGCAGCCGACGGCAACCAGGCTGCACAAAGTGCAAGCACAGATTCCGAGGTAAAGCAGCAGACAGTCAAAGATGATATACCATTTTAAATTGATTATTGACTATTTACTATTGACTATTGAAAAGCAGAAAACTGAATTCTCAAGTTCGTAACATTAGTAAATAGACAATAGAAAATAGTCAATTGATAAAGGTAAAAGATGGCAAGGAAGAATGATAACAGAGATAACAGAGATAACAGAAGAAAACCGGGCTTTGTAGGCGCTCGCGATCAGACGCAATGTCGTTTTTGCAGAAGAGGCATAAAATACGTTGACTACAAGGACATCGAGACTCTGCAAAGGCTTTTAACCAATCGTGGCAAGATATACTCACGTAAGCGCAGCGGCAACTGCGCCGGCTGTCAAAGAAAGGCGAAAAAGGCGATTAAACGTGCCAGGTACATGGCACTATTACCGTTCACCGCTTGATTCGTGGTTCGTGACTTGATTCACGATTGACGAGAGGGCCCCCAAACGTTTTTTTTCGCGTTTGGGAACCCAGAGATGAAGGATGAGATATGAAGGTTTTGCTTTGTGAGGACGTTAAGAGGCTCGGCTGGCTTGGAGATGTTGTTGAAGTAAGCGACGGATACGCGAGAAATTACTTGCTGCCGCAAGGTCTGGCGACGGTTGCGAACGATGCCGGTATCAGAGCTATAGCCGAGGAAAAAACCAGGCGTGCAGAGCAGCGGATACAGGAGAGCAAACGGGCGGAAGAGGCAGTCAGGACGGTCGAAGGTGCAGAAGCTGTTGTGGCTGCCAAGGCCAACGAGCAAGGGGTTTTGTTCGGCTCGGTTAGCGCGCGGCAGATAGCAGCTAATCTGCGGGAGCAGGGATTTGAAGTTGCCGACGAGGTTGTGCAATTGCCCGAGCATATAAAACAGATTGGAACGCATACTGTGACGCTTAAGTTCGCTGATGATTTGACCGCCACTGTTAATGTTGTAGTTGTTCCTGAACAGGAAAGCACTCCGGAAACAGACGGAACTTGAGTTCGTATCTCGCGAACGAGCATTTTTTCCTAAAAGCAGCCGACATAAATTTTGCGCGCTGATATAATGAGCTATTCAACTCAAAACAATGGACGTATCTGTAAAAAGTGGCCGTTAAGGGCAAGGCGGGGTTGATCTTACAATTCCTTGAGGTGGTGAAAAAAGCGAGATGAACAGCAGCTTTCCGCTCCAATGAGGGCGGCTAAACGAATAGTTCTATACTAAAAGAGTAAAGTTTTTCAAAGTTTTTTTGGCTAATACAAAAGACTATGGGCATTTCCACTACGCAATTCATTTAGCGGCCGTGGCAAAAAATGTATCTGAATGTATCTGGCGGGAAATCAATCATTTCTGCGGGTATTTGGAAGTGAAAATCGAGGAATTTTGAAAAATTCTTTACTTCTTCTGTCATAAGAGGTTAGCACGTCAATTTTCACACCTCGGCAAGGGAGTACAGAGTTGATTGGTGGATAGTGTATTGTGAACCAAGCTACGAGCCACGAAATTGCTGCCGCAGTTTTGCAGGAATGATATTGGGAGTTGTACAGTTTATCATTGCCGAAAAATTTTGCTTCGTATCTGACGTTGGTTGAACAAGATACTTAACCTTTTGCCAAATAAGCAGATAAGACAAATCAGGCACGCCGTCGCGCTTTGCTGTAATTTTTTGTTATCAAAGGCGTAGCGATGTTTGTTTAATCATAACAAGATACTAAGCGACATTCGGATTTCGAATTCGACAACAACCGACATAAGCACTTATACGACAATACCTTGGGATTATTCATAAAATCTAAATGGTGCTGTCGCAATATTAATCAAGCACAGTCGAATGTCTCCAAGGACTGATAATATCCATCCTCTCGTAAATAAAATTGGGTTTTTCAACTTTTTTTATCCTTGACAATCCCGGAGCATAATGGTTAAACTGGGAGAAGAAGGCAATTTGGCAAGGATTGGTATCAAAAGGATTTGGTCAAAGAAAAGGAATGGATAAAATGAAGGATCTATTTACCACCGGCGAAGCCGCGGATGTTTGTAAGGTGAGCCAGCAGACAATTATCCGTTGTTTCGATGCCGGTCGGCTGGAGGGGTTTCGCGTTCCCGGCTCAAAATTCCGCAGAATTCCACGCCAGAGTCTGATCAAATTTATGAAGGATAACAACATTCCCTTGGATGCTGTCGACTCCGGTAAAAGGAAAGTCCTCATCGTCGATGACGATGCCGAAATCGTTGAGCTTTTGGTCGACGTCCTTACTCGGGACGGGAGATTCGAGACCAAAACGGCATCAAGCGGCTACGAGGCAGGAATAGCGACCCAGCGGTTTCGGCCCGAAGTGATACTGCTCGATTATATGCTGCCCGATGTCAACGGCAACGTCGTCTGCCAGACGATAAGAAAAAATCCCGAATTCGAAAACATCAAGATTATTATCGTAAGCGGGGTCGTAAAACAGGATGAAATCGAGCAGCTACTAAAATCCGGCGCTGAAGATTTCATAAGAAAGCCGTTTGACGTTGCTGAGCTTACCGGCAAAATCACAGCAGTCCTGCAGATGAAATAAAAAACGGTACAACTGATGAGGCTGTTTGAGACCTCGATGGTGAATAAAAATAACGCCGGTTATTATCTCGTTGCAGGTAGCCAATGCGCAATGCCAGTACTATTGATGCTTGCAAAATAAATGAAACTATTGTCCGATAAGAGACAGGGACGACTATATGCCGGACAAACTGTCTAACGCGACAACAGTTGCCCAGCAGATAGAGCTTGCTATTGGTCGGCTCGATTCGCTCTCAACCCTGCCTTGTATTGCGGCGCAATTTTTTTCCAAGCTCCTGCACGGCCAATTTTCGCCTTCGGCGTTGGCTGATATTATTGAATCAGACCCGGTGCTTACCGCCAGGGTTCTTTCGCTTATCGGCCGGCATGGCGTGGGCCTGCCTGACGGGAGATTTTCACTTCGCGGCGCGCTTGACAAACTGGCCGCACACGACGTTTGCGATGCTGTTTTATCTGTTAAGGTATTGCAGCTTTTCGACCTTGATGGCGGGCCTGACCGGCCCAGAGTCTCGTTCAGAAAGGGGCTCTTGCTTCACAGCCTTGCGGTCGCCTGTTGTGCCAAGGATATCGCCGAAGTGGCATCGCCTCAAATGGATTCGCAGCTGGCTTACTGTGCCGGGCTACTGCACGATATCGGAAAACTCGCGCTCGAAGAGACGATGCCGAAAAGTTTTGCCCGCATGGCCGAAGAAGCGGAATCAACAAGGGAATGCTCGCGTACTATCGAGCAAAAACATCTTGGCGCTGACCACACAATCATGGGCAAACATCTGGCTCAAAAGTGGCAGTTGCCAAATCTAATTGTCCTTGCCATCTGGCTGCACCACAGTGAGGCTGTGACAATTTCTCAGGATATGCCTGAAGCAAGGATAGCTGCGGTTGTGCAGTTGGCCGATTCTATAGCGCGTCAATCCGGCATAGGCTGGTCCGGCAGTTATGATTTACCCCAACCGGCAGAGCCTATAGCCCGGTGGCTTGCAATAAATTTCGAGCAGCTGCAACAAATCCGCCGGAATCTGCCCGAAACGGTCGGACAAAAGTCCAAGGTTTTAGGCCTGGATTTACCAAAGGCTGTGGCTCGCTATTGCGACATTGTTCAGGCCACTGCTGCCCAATTAGCTCGACGACACACAGAATTGTCTCTCGAAAATCGTCGGCTGCAAAGCGCTTCGAGCCATCTCGATTTTACAACGGATTTTCTGCTCAGTATAAATTCGACTATCGGAGCTGTCGGTATAGCGGAAAACTTCGCTACTCGCTGGCAGAAGTTTTATCAAACAGGTATGGTTTGTCTGTATTTAGCCCCTTCGGGCGGGTCGCAAACGCTTGAAGCAGTGGTTGTGGAAAGCCTTTCGCAAAGCGAGGCGGTTTCCTTAAGCGCCCCGGCCGAGGCACCTGCCATACCAAAAGCGATAGCAAACAACTTTGCGATTTTGAAAGCTCACGACCACATCGATTGGCTGTTTGAACAATTGGACGTCGAATTTGACGTGAATCGAACCAAATTGGTGCCGCTGCTTTCGGCCGGCAAAGCAGTCGGGGCAATTGCTTTTGAGCTTCATTACCCGGGAGATGCGGAATTGTTCGAGGAAAGGTTGAAGGCATCTACTTCGATTGCCGCCGCTGTTTTAGATATGGCTTTGGCCCGGCGGAGGCAGGAGAATTTTGCCGAGCGTTTTGCCCGGCTTATTTGCGCTGCCGCCGAGCGGGGGCCCTCAAAAGCCAAGGACACCCAAGCCGGACCGCCGGCAGAAGACCCGTTGAACGCTTTGGCTGAGATGGCAGCCGGTGCGGCGCACGAATTAAATAATCCTCTATTGGTGATATCCGGCCGAGCGCAATTGCTCGCTCAAGCTGAGAGCGACCGGGAAAAGAAACAAACCTTAGAACAGATTCAAGAAAACGCTCAGAAGGCATCTGTGATTATTGAGGACCTGATGAGTTTTGCCGACCCGCCGCAGCCCAGGTCAGCCCGGACGCCTACAAAGCAAATAATCGATGAAGCTATACAATTGGCCAGCCGAAAGACAAGCGTAGAACATATCGATGTTCAAATCGAAGCTGCCGAGGACGTCGAGAACGTTTTTGTAGACTCGGCTCAGATTGTATCGGCAATTGCAAATGTTATTTCCAACGCCGTAGAATCCTATAGCGGTGAGCTCGGGCCAATAAAAATTACTGCTGATGCCGACGAGTCCGGCGACCTGGTGAAATTGACAATCAATGATCTGGGCTGTGGAATGGACGCGGAGACCCTCCAAAAAGCGACCCAGCCATTTTTCTCGGGTTACCCGGCAGGCCGAAAACGAGGAATGGGCCTTGCCTACGCCGCCAGGTTTGTACAGTTAAACAAAGGCTCGTTAGACATTGAAAGTGAGCCCGGCAGCGGAACCGCTGTGACAATTTATTTGCCCCGCAAATAAGTTTCGTTGCCCGATGCTCGTATCTCGTATTGCGTATCGTGTAAATAACAACCGCAGAGAACGCAAAGTGCACAGAGGATAAATTAGAACTAAGCTCCTCGAACCCTATGTTCTCGGCGGCAAACAAATAATAAGTACGAAAGCGGTATTTTGCTTTATTTTCCTTGATTGGCAGCTTGAAAGGACTTTTCGGGAAAAAAATAAAGAAGGAGCGGTTTTTGGCCGCTCCCCTTTATTTTTGAAGGAGGAGGATGAATGCTACATATGGTACGTTTCGGCTGGGGGGTTGTTCGTGATTTATTGGGATGCATAGCACAAAAAGTGACGCTCTGCGTACTTTTCCTTGATTAGCGGCGTGACAGGTGTATGATTGTGCTCTGTTTTGCAACTTGGTTCATCAAAGAGAGGTGGTTGCCTTATGAGGGGTAAGAAAAGAGCGTTTACCCCGTTAGAGGGACCCCGCTTTGTGGGAACCCAAATTAAGGTCTCTGACCGGGAAAACGGAAGATTTCTAACGGGGTTTACCCGCTTCGAGAGGAGAAAAGGTATGTTACGTAACGTTATCCGTCTAAGTGTGCTGGTAATAGTGGGCTCATGGGCCGTCGCCCCGGTCAGGTCGGCATCGATTCCGATAGAGAATGCCTCGTTCGAGGCCCCGGCGGTGGATCCCAACGGCTTTCCCGCAGTGCCCTACGTGGACGGGTGGACGGAGATGGATATCGATCCTGATGGTCTGAGCAGGAACACCGGTGTGTTCCCGAATACAGCCCCGGACAGCCCGGATCACATAGTCAATGCTGACGGGAGCCAACTGGCCTTTTTGGGATCTGAGCAGGGCAATGCCCTGGAGCAGGACCTGGCAGCTACGTATAAGGTAGGCTGCGACTACCGCCTGACCGTGGCCGTAGGCGTCTCCGGCCTATTCCCGCCGTCCACTGAGGCACCGGTCGATACCATCGAACTGGTTCTTTACTATCGTGATGGGACCGAGGTGGTGGACATCGTGCGCCAGACGGTGGAGGCAACAGGCCTGTCTTTGACCCAGTTGGCGGATGTCTCGTTGTACCTGCCGACAGTGCGTTCGGATGATGCTTGGGCGGGCATGGCCATCGGCGTGGCCCTGCGTGCGACAGGGGCGCCGGGCGGGTTTTGGGATCTGGACCATGTCTGCCTCATCGAGTCGTTACCTGCATCGATTCCCATAGAGAATGCCTCGTTCGAGGCCCCGGTGGTGGATCCCAACGGCTTTCCAGCGGTGCCCTACGTGGACGGGTGGACGGAAATCGATCTGGATACCATGTCCAGCACCAATACTGGCGTGTTCGCCAATACCCCCGTGGGCAGGGCGGATCACATAGTCAATGCTGACGGGAGCCAACTGGCCTTCCTGGGATCTCAGCAGGGCAATGCCTTGGAGCAGGACCTGGTTGCTACGTATAAGGTAGGCTGCGACTACCGCCTGACCGTGGCCGTAGGCGTCTCCGGCTTATTCCCGCCGTCCACTGAGGCACCGGTCGATACCATCGAGCTGGTTCTTTACTATCGTGATGGGACCGAGGTGGTGGACATCGTGCGCCAGACGGTGGAGGCAACAGGCCTGTCTTTGACCCAGTTGGCGGATGTCTCGTTGTACTTTCCGACTGTGCAGCCCGGCGATGCCTGGGCGGGCATGGCCATCGGCGTGGCCCTGCGTGCGGCCGGGGCGCCGGGCGGGTTTTGGGATATGGACCACGTCCGCCTCATCGAGTCGCTGCTTGATCCGCCCTTGGCGTTGGCGGTTGAGGAGTAATTGTCTTTTTGGAGAAGACCGGACACGGCGGATGACGAGCCCATGTCCGACAAGTGAAATGCGCACGGTAAGCTATCCATCGAAAGTCAATGACGACCAGCGTGCTGGCTTCAGCCTTGTGGAGGTGTTGGTGGTGATAGCCATCTTGGGCCTGTTGATAGCGGTGCTGTTACCGGCACTGACCCGGGCCAGGCATCAGGCGCATCGGACGGCCTGTGCAGGGAACCTCCGCCAGGTGGGCTTGGCAATTCATCTATATGCCCAGGACTTTGGTGACGCGATCCCCTTCGGACCGGCCGGTCGGCCGGTCACGGGCTCGAATTTCTACACGGTGATCGGCAATGTGACCAGCCTGTTGTCTCTGGAAGACGGCGCTCCCGTGGGCCTGGGGCTGCTGTTGAAAGACTACCTTGCCCATCAGCCCACGGTCTTGTTCTGCCCGGGCGCGGACCAGCCGTCGGAGGCCAGAGAGCAGCTGGCCCAGGTCGGACGGGCCCAGGCCCAGAGCGACTTCTACTACCGCCACGCATCTGTGGCCTTGCTCACCGGCCCACCAAAGACGTTTCACATCAAATTGAACGGCTTGGGCCGGAACAGCAAGGGGCAGCCCGTGTCTGCTCTGGTTGCCGATGTGCAGTTCCTGGCGCACTCATCGCTGGCAGCGTTCCAGGTGAAGACCCGAACGAGCCATCAACGGGCGGCCAGCAACATCCTGTTCGCTGCCGGGCACGTGATTACTGTTTCCAATAGGAACGACCTGTTGACGGTGAACATCGGCACGTACCCATATGATGCCCTCGAACGAATCCTCGCCATGTTCGAGTTGGCCGATGACTACCGTTGAAAAGCGGCGACCGAATCTCGCTATGCCGTCGAAGACCCTGACTCGCCGGATTGGATGAAGAGTTTTAAAGATTGCGATTGAAAACTAACAGCAGTGAGTTTTACTGCTCGTTTTGGTTTGGTCCTTTTGAGACAAAAACGATAGAACTGTTTTACCGGGGATAGCCTGATGGCGGAAATAGCGGTTGATGCTGTATTGTTACCATCGGATGAGATGATGGATAAAGCTATTGAAGCGAATAGAGAGCTGCTGCAACAGTGTATTGGGTTCCCGCAAGGCGGGGTCCCTGATAAAATTGTTCTGGATAAAAAGAATTGCCTGCCCCATATTTCTTTGGCTATGGGTTGTATCGATGAAGAGGACATTGCTGATATTGAGAAAGTTCTGCAGACAATCGCGAAGGGACCCCGCTTTGCGGGAACCAAACAATATCGTTTGGAGCAGCTAAGCGTTATCGACGTTCATGTTGGAACAAGTTCAGCCGGCGAAAAAGTGTCGGTCTTTCGGATAGAAAAGACAGAAGCACTTCAATCACTTCATGAAGAAGTTATGCAAAGACTGGCCCGCCAGACGTACGGCGGGCTGGCACCATATTTCAGCTATGATGTAACGGCGGATATGATATTTTCTCGGTTCCCGCGAAGCGGGGTCCCTGCCCCCGAGGCCGGAGAATCAACCTTGCTCTGGATTAAGAACTATCCTGAGAAGTCAAGTTTCGAAAACTTCTTTCCGCACATAACAATCGGATACGGGGAGATAGACGATTATTCGTTTGGTTCCCGCAAAGCGGGGTCCCTTCCAATGAGATTCACCGCTTCAAAACTCGCATTATGTCACTTAGGAAATCATTGCACCTGCAGGAAGGTTCTTGCATCAGCAGAACTTAGAAGCTGAGCATAGAAGGCGGCAGGGTGAACGAAAAATTTCGCCCAAAAGGTTTGCATTATCAGGCAGGTTTGAATATTCTGGCAACAGAGAAGCTCGGTCCCGGCGTGCCAAGATAGCGGAGCGGTGATTTTCCGGGAAATCCGGGTTAGGACGGTCAAGAAGCAGAACTGGAGAAGTTCCGAATTGTTGATGCCGAGGGAATGCTTTGGCGTTGTATCTTTTCTTGCGCATTGAACACCAGGGCCAATGACGGCGCTGTCTTTGTAAGGAGTTATGAGCGATGGAAATGAAACGTCGTGAATTCTTAGCCAGGTCGATTTCAGGTGTTGGCGGTCTGCTGCTGGGGGCAGAGCTTGCAGCCGCTGTGGAACAGAAAGGCAAGATATTCGACCCATTCGAGCGCGTGCCGTTAGGAAAGACGAAGATTAAGGTCTCTCGTGTCGGCTTCGGCACGGGCATGCGTGGCGGCAGGCGCCAGTCGAATCAGACCCGTATGGGGAAAGAAAAGTTTGAAGCGCTGCTGCGGGCGTCGTATGAGCGTGGCGTGCGGCTGTTTGATGTGGCCGACCTCTACGGCACGCACCCATACCTGGCACGAGCGCTGAGCGATATGCCCCGCAAGGATTACGTGATCGCGTCAAAAATCTGGTGGCGGCGCGGCAGTTTGCCGGAAAAGGAGCGCCCTGACTCCGACGTGGTTGTCGAACGTTTTCTCAAGGAGCTGAAGACCGACTACATTGACCTTATACTGCTGCATTGCGTTTCATCCGCCAAGTGGCCGGAGGAACTGGGCAGGCAGATGGACATTTTGGCAAAACTCAAGAAGAAAGGCAGCATCCGGGCACATGGGGTGTCGTGCCATTCACTGGAGGCACTGGAGGCGTGCGTGAAGGAACCATGGGTCGATTCGGTGCACGCACGGGTCAATCCTTATGCCGTGAAAATGGACGTGAAAGAAATCGAGGAGATACCCAAGGTCGAAGCAACCCTCAAGGCCCTGCACAAGCAGGGAAAAGGTGTGGTGGGGATGAAACTGATAGGCGAGGGCAGCTTCCGAGATAGTGATGAAAAACGTGATGAATCGGTCCGATACGTGCTCGGCTTAGGCTGTGTGGATACGATGGTCGTCGGCTTCGAGAAAGTACAGGAGATTGATGATTTTGCCGCACGCGTCCGCAAAGTTTCTGTCGGCGACAGGTCGAATCAGCTACTTGCTTGCTGCCCGGCTTGAGTGCAGTAATGGCCAAGGCCGCTTATTATTGATAGTTGAATTTGGTTCCCGCAAGGCGGGGTCCCTCCGTCCTATTTCATTCAAGTATGTTCAGCCGTGACATAATCAACCCGCAAATAACAAGTCCGAAAACCGAGACAAAACAGTACACATCAATTTGGTTTGATGCACGTTCTTGAACCGGCGTCAATAGCTGCAAAACTGATAACCGGTTGTTTATAGGGCTACCTGAGGCCGGCTCTATTTAATATTTCTTTGCCCTTAAAGCCCTCCTTTTGTTGAGCCGAACCTAAAGTACCGGAGCCACTGCAAATTTCGATGAGCTATCAAAAAAGACGGGTAATCGTGGGTGATAAACAGCGACATAGAAGATTGCGTCTGCTTATAAAAAAGCTAAACAAAGAGCGCAAAAAGCAGGCGAAAAAAATAGATATACTCTGCAATGACCTCATTGCTGCTCAGAGGGACTTTATCAAAAGACTGAACACCATCAGTTTCGCAGCGAATTTCTACGAGTCAATCATCGGGACAATCGACTTGAGCAGTCTTTTATACACTGCCGTCAGACTTATTAAAGAGAAGAACACCGATGTAAATGTCACCTTCTTTTTGCGTCAATCAGACAACTTCGAACTGCATATGTTCCAAAGTGAGCAGCCGATCATTCTTGAAAAGCAGCACCTTGAGAATTGTTTCACCCCTGAGCTGATGGATAATATCTGCAAGTCGAACAAAGTATGCGCCCTCGATGATATGTTTGCAATGGGTCTGGAAGGTAACTTGATTAGATTAAATAAAATTTCAGCCGTGACGATCCCCCTTGGCCAGCTCGGCTCGTCAATAGGCTTTATATTGGTTTACTGTTCATCGGAAAACAAATTAACCGCCGATGACGTAGGCAGCATTTCTGCTGTAACCTGTGGACTTTCCCGAGCGATACAATCCTGCCAGGGGCTTTTGTACTCTTCGGATTAAGAATTTCGCTGCAATGCCAATTATCGGTCTTAAATTTCCTGTAAGGTGAATGGCAATTCGGCGTTGTAGCCTGTAACCTGCGGGATACAGCCGAAAAAATGGCTTTGTTTGTAAAAAAACGAAAAAAGGGGAAAAAAAGAAGTTATGCACCGCAGTTGGTGAGCCGATAAGAGCCAACGTCGTTTCAAAATGCGTGGGGTAGTGTTTGAAGAATAGTCGAAAAAGAGGTTTAACGAACAATCGTTAATTTAGTTAGTTGTAGGAGAAATTGAAATGGGAAAAACATCGGTAAAAAACAGGAAAAGAACTTCTAAGGCTAAGGCAACTAAGAAACGCCCTGCCTCGAAGGGCAAGGCGACTAAGAAACGCCCCGCCTCAAAGGCCAAGGCAACAAAAAGAAGGCCCTCGTCAAAGGCCAAGGCAACCAAAAGAAGGCCCGCCTCAAAGGCCAAGGCAACCAAAAAAAGCGTCGCATCAAAGCGCCCGGCAGCTAAGAAACGCGTAAGGCCCAAGGCCAAGGCCGCCAAAAAGAGCGTCGCATCAAAGCGCCCGGCAGCCAAGAGACATGTAACACCCAAGGCCAAGGCCGCCGAAAAGACCATCGCATCAAAGCGCCCGGCACCTAAGAGACATGTAACACCCAAGGCCAAGGTAGTCAAAAAGACCACTGCGAAGAAGACTGCTCAAAGACGAAGCCCAGTAACATCAAAGGGTGGGTTTGATTTCAATGCCTGGCTACTGCCAACTTTGGCTCTGGAACAATGGGAACCTGATATTCAGGAAGAGGTTGGTGTTAGGGACCATATCAAGGGTGCTGTCCGCTTTGCCTGGATCGGCGCGGGTCAGTGCGGCGGAAGACTGGTAAAGTCCTTCCACGACTTGGGTTATAAGAAGGTACTGGCGGCGAATACGACTCACAATGATTTGGATTGGATAGATCTTCCCAAGGAGCAAAAGTTCTTAATGGACATAGGCGAAAGGGGTGCCGGCAAGGATATGGAAAGGGGCAAAGAAGCCGTCCAGCAGTATCAGCAAGAGATTTTGCACCGTACCAGGCAGACATTCGGCTCTCAAGTTGACCATATTATGGTTTGCTTCGGGGCTGGTGGTGGTACCGGCAGCGGAAGCGTTAGTGGATTGATTGAGATTGCCAAAAGATACGCACGATATATTGGACATAGCAATCCAAATAAGACTGTGGGTGTAGTTATGACCTTACCCACTGTGGGCGAAGCCAGTTCACCAGTGGTCGCTGAAAACGCGTACAAAGTGGCTTGGGAATTAAGTCAAATGGCTGCGGCAGGCAAAATATCGCCGCTTGTCATTGTGGACAATGACAAGATCAACAAGATGTATCCGGGAATGACGGTAAAGTCATTCTGGCCCAGCATAAACAACACTGTCACAACCCTGTTTGATATTTTCAACAGGCTCAGTAACTGGTCCAGCCCGTATACTGCCTTCGACCCTGTAGATTATCGAAGTATTCTGCAGGTCGGCGGATGCTCGATAATGGGCCTGACTAAAGTGACTAAGTTTGGCGATAAGTTTGCACTATCAGCGGCAGTGAAAAAGAACCTCTACAAGACACTGCTTGCAGGTGGATTCGACTTGTCAACAGCCAAACTGGCTGGTTGTATGGCCGTTGGTGGGAAAAAGTTGATGTCCAGCGTCAAAGGTCTGCAGGATAACATCAACTATGCATTTGATGTTTTGACAGAGATAACCGGCAAGGCTACCATCCATCGAGGAATATATGAAGACAACAGAGAATCCTTGAGAGTGTACACGATTATCGGAGGCCTGGATGCTCCTGCTGAGCGGCTGGAAGAACTTAGAAGTCATATGGCCGTCGAGGTTGTTAACTAAGTGACCAGCGCTTGCGAATAAGTGATTTTCATGTTCGCCGGGTATGCTGCTGACTTTCCCCCTGAGGTGGGACGTAGCATACCCGGCGAAATTCATTTGGGACC
>JAUXAL010000060.1 GCA_030619925.1 Phycisphaerae bacterium
CGGATTACGCAGATTTCACGGAGAAATAATAAATAATCAATCGAATTGCCTGCACTTCGACATTGGACATTCAGATTCGATACCGAAGGTTCACCAGTGGAGAATTCGATATTCTTTTTTTATAACTTTAGCTCACTTTAGCTCACTTTAGGCACTTTGGTTCACTTTAATTCTCTAATCTCTAATTCCCTAATCCACTAAAATTCTTTGCTTTTTCAATTCTTTTGTGTGCCTCGCCAACCCGCATGACAAAGCTTACTTGCTACAGCTTAGGGTGAGAGAGTTGTCGTTTAGTTGTTAATATTTGGTTGACGGAATTGGCTTTTATATGTATTGTATTTGCTGCGGGAATGTCGCATTTTATTTCCGGCAGACTAAATTGGCAACAAAAAGTCCGCCAGCCGGACGGCGGATAAATATTGGATATTATTATCTTATGTGAAAAAAAATTAGGAGGTAACATGAACAAAACCTCAGTCATAACAAGCATTTTAGCAATTATTGGTGCACTAGCATGGCTGCCACATATATTAAGATGGATTTATGCATGGCTAATCAAGCCAAAGCTAAGATTTGTACCTGAGAGTAAGACCGAAATCGGATATAATGTTTTAGGCCCAATCTTTAATCAAAATTTTGCAATAGTTACTGAGCTTAAAGATGCTCTTATTGAGCGAATACTTTTAACGCTTACACATGAATCTGGAGAGAAACACGAATTTATTTGGAAAAGTCTCAATGAAAAAGGATTTGAAGTCACTGATATATCCGGAGTACGTGCGGAATATAGCAAACTTCAACCAGCCATTGCTTTAAAAGTATGGGTTTTAGGATTAGTTGAGAAAAAAATTTTGTTTCGTGATTATGCATTTGAGAAAGATTCATATGACCTTCTTTATATACTTATTGAGAAACAAAATCATATAAAAAAAGTTGATGAGCTTAACTATAAAGGTCAATTACTTAAATCTAAAGAACTCTCTGATTACTTAGATTTCGTTAAAAAATCATTTTATTGGAAACAAGGAAAATACACAATAATCCTTTATGCGTATGAAAAATCTTTAAAGAAACCTCATGTGGAGAATTTTGAGTTTACTCTTACAAAAGATGAATCTGAGCGTCTAGAGAAAAATATTGAATTTATACAACAAGAGATTAAAAATCAAATTGAATATGAGGGTATACCGTATGAAAAATGGCCAACAAAACCTAATATCAATTGGATAACCCCAAATTTTCAAAGAAAACAATAAGACATAAAAAATCAATACAGCGGACTCACTAAAGCTCGCCGCTGACCAATAAAATAGAAATAAAGAGGGGCATAAATGCAAACGTTTGGTGAGCGTTTAGGATAAGCCTGCTAATACTCTTCGGGCTTTAGGCGGGAATGTAAGGAGTACGACTTTCTGGTCATCTGGGTGGAGTTTCAAGAGGCCTGTCTTATGAAAAACAGCCAGAATAAAATTTGATGATTCGGCGGCGCGCCGTATGAAATCCGCTTGTCGTGCAAAAATTAATTGGTTAAGCTTAATTTTCCTCAAACCGGGGCGCATTTCCATGTGACTGATCTTCATGCCGTGAACGAAAAGGGAAAGCTCCTGATGGAGGTTCTTTAGTCGGCCTACCGCATCAAATTTTTTCTCAATATTTGCGTATAGTGGATGAGTTTTAAGATAAGTAAAGTGGTCGGCTATTGGTATATACCACCTTTTCTCTAAATTTATCCGCTGGAACTCTATCGGATGGTCGGAGTAGTACACGTGCCTTATCACGTGCTCTACAATCCCTCGAACTAGAAACATGGTGGTTTTTTGGTATCCCATTAAAGCTTGTGGAAGTACTTGAAGCGCGTCAGACGCCAGCTCATGTAAGAAAACTTTTTGGTTCTGTGGTCCACGGCTAAATCGAAAGCGCCACCATATGAGGCTATATGTAAGTCTGTGAATACGCTTGGCAGTGGGTACTATACTGGGTTCGGGATCGGATGTAATTATGCCTTTGCTTGTGAAGAAGTCCAAAACGTCCAAAAAGTCAGACTGAATCTGACGGATTCGCTTTGCCATCAGAGTTCGCCACCTTTGATGATTTTCTCCCACTGCTCGAAAAAGCTTTTTTTTCTGGCTCTCTTTCGTGGCGACGCCGAGAGTTCAACCAGAGCTTCCCGCATGGCTTTCTCCAAGCGCCTGCGCGTTTCTGCTTTTCGAGCTTCAAGATGTTCGATGACTCTTACCGCAATGTCACCCCTCGACATTTTGTCAAACCGTCTTCGCTCCATTTTGGGCAGAATACGCTTGGCAAATTCAGCCAATTCGGCGTTCGTAGTAAAGAGCTTCTTCGAACGCAAAAGGTCGAACAAATGCATCTCAGGCTTTGAACTACCGGACCACGCAACCCTTGAGAAACTCGAACCACGATGGGCTCCTAAGGTACCGAGTTTGTCCTTCACATCGCTCTCTGCTCTTTCTGTAAGTCGAATGTATGCTTCGATGATTTTAGTCAACCCAGGAAAGTCAAACGCCGCTCGGTCAAGAAACTTATTAAGTTCGCGTTTAGAGTAGAGTGTGGGTATCTCAACCAACCGCGAAACGAATCTCAAAAAAGCTCTGTGTTTTCTCTCTTCCATCAAGGTCAATCTCCTGAAGTTCTATTCAAAAATTCCTCAGTAATATCGAGAATTTGTCCTGCCCATTTGAGTCTGGGTACGTAACGGAAAACAGGTAAGTGCCTCTCAACAGACTCAGAAACTCTTATTGATAGGCCAAGATGACTGTCAAAAACTTCATCGGGACGTTGCTTCCGTAAATCCTCCATAACAGCTTGCATTTGAAGCGTTCTGCTTCTTACAAAACAGAAAACGATGCCAACGCAGGCAACAGTTATTCCCGCGTTGTCCGTGAAATCCTCGAGCCATGCTTCAAGTAGCGGTAAGCCGATAGTAGAAAGTGGATCAGGCTTTATGGGTACAAGATATTTATCGCTAGCAAGTATTGCTGCCTGAGTAAATATTGAAATAGTTGGTGGACAGTCAATCAATATGTAATCATACTGCGTCGCTTTTTCTATCAAAAAGTTACGTAGCTTGTTCTCGGTCATACGCTCCGAGGCCTGTATTATCATTAGGTTTAGTTCCGACGGTATAAGGTCCAATCGGCCATCATTTTCGTAAACTGTGAATATATAGTGAGACAACGAAGCCTTATGTTTCTTTTTCTTCCCCTTTTTTCCCGTCACAGTGCTGAAACGGTCAGCGTACTTTGGTTTGAAAATATCTACGATGGTATGTTTTGTATCGCTATTCATGTGCTTAACATACTGCTTCTCTTTCATCAGGTATGTCGAGGCGTTGAACTGTGGATCCACGTCAACAAGCAGAACTTTCTTGTCATGTTTGTAAGCAAGCGCATAAGCAACGTTGACTACCAGAGTGGTTTTACCAACCCCACCTTTCATGTTTATAAATGAAATAACCTGTCCCATATCCGGAACTTTTCTCATAATAATAAATGCATATTATCAACTTATACAGCGGTCTGTTCTTTTTGTCAAGTATATAAGCTCAGCATATTGATCTGTTTATTTCAGGTCACAAAATAACCAAACTCGTAATTCCAGCAAAGCAAGGAAATCCGCACACTTTAGGGAGATTATATGGGATAGAGTTCCGATTTCAATAGTAAAAAGGACGGGCAAAATTTCCGCTCTTTTGGCCGTTTTATGTTGACTTTTGTTTGATAATATGTTAAAATACTCGCCTTGTACTACGAGAGTACAGGGTAACCCGCCAGCAGGCGGAGCATTTAGCGGAGAACCGCACGTCTTCGTATCAGCAGATACACGCAAAAAAGCATCATCTGTCGTCTGAAGTCTGTAGTCTGAAGTCTATAGTCTGTAGTCTGAAGTCTATAGTCAATGAACTATAAACCATGAACTATTAACTAAATATAAGCGGAGCTTATCATGTTAACCAAAGCCAAAATACTCGCTAACCGACGTAACTCACAAAAATCGACCGGCCCACGTACAATTGAAGGCAGGTCCGCCGTTTCACAGAACGCCGTCACACACGGCCTGCTGGCCCGCCACGACGTAATCAGCTCAGAAAGCCAGGCCGACTTCGACCTCTACCGCGAACAGATGCTCGCCGAGCTGGCCCCGGTCAGCCCCATGGAATCTATGTTAGCAGAACGCATTGTCAGTCTCTCATGGCGGCTAAAACGCGCTGGACGCATCCAGAACCAGGCCATAGACGCATTGAAAGCAGATAATACCTCCTCCCCATTAGCCAAACTCACCCAATCCCTGCTTTTCAAAAACCGCGACCAATCGCAGGCCGGGCCGGCCACCTCCGCTACCAATCTGGCTCTGGGTCGTATGGCAATAAAGGATTTCTCAAAGGCAAGGGTCCTCGACCGACTCCTGATGTATGAACGACGAATAGAGCACAGCCTCTACAAAACGATACTCGAGTTTCAAAGACTTAACCTCATTAGAAAACTGGACGGTGTCCATGGAGAAACCGCCTATCCAGCCCAGTTTAACAAAGAATTATGACCTTTTTATGCAAAACAAAGCCAATTTCCGAAAAAGTCAAATGAACGTAAACATCTATAATACAACGGATTATGAAAATAAATCCAATTGGACACTTGGTGAAAACAAACCCAATTCAAAGCCAATCAAAGCCAATTTCAAAGGCAAAAAAATGCTCAAGCAAAACCATTTTGTGACTTCTGTTATCAGTGTCCGCCGCCAAGCATCATGTCCACAGCATGCGGCACGACGTCCAAAATTATCTCCAACGATCCTTTCACACCTTTTGGACTGCCCGGCAGATTGATTATGAGCGTCTTGTTGCAAATTCCCGCTATCCCCCGTGAAAGAACGGCATTCTTGGTCTTTTTAAGACCTTCAGTCCTCATCACCTCGCCTAAACCGGGAATTATTCTTTCACACACAGACGCCGTAGCCTCCGGCGTAACATCGCGAGGCCCCAGCCCTGTCCCGCCGGTAGTAAACACCACGTCAATGCCCGCTTCGTCGGAAAAACACTTCAACTCACCGGCTATTGTCTCGCGATCGTCAGCTACAACTTTTTTCTCACATATCTCGAATTTGTCTTCAGCCAGCATATCTTTAATAGTCTGTCCGCTCACATCCTCTCGTTTGCCCTGCGCACAACTGTCGCTGACCGTCAATATAGCTACTCTAATCATTATCAGCGATGACCTCTATAACGTCGCCAACATTGATTTGACCGGGCGTGGTTACCTTCGCAAAGATACCTTCTCGCGGCATAATGCAGTCGCCTATCTGCTCGAAAATTTTACATCGACCATGGCATTTCTTCCCAGACTGGGTAATTTCAAGCTCGACGTTTTTACCCAGCTTCAGCTTAGTGCCAACGGACAACTCGAATGGCTCAATACCCTCTGTCGTGATATTCTCGGCAAAATCCCCCGGAGAGACCTCCGCGCCGTTTGCAACCATTTTATCTATAGATTCGACGGCCAGGAGACTTACTTGTCTGTGCCAATTACCCGCATGGGCATCTCCAACGACGCCAAAGTCGGCTTTCAGTTCGGCTTTGGGCACATTGACTTTTCGTGTGCCTCTTTCTTTCGAAACCGATATCGCTTTAATCGTGCCTTTTATAATCGCCACTTTTTCCACCTGTTTTTTCGAGCAGCTTTACCTGGGAGATTGTCATGGACTTGCCCGTATACTTGAGCATATCATATATGGTAAGACAGGCCACGGCTGCACCTGTAAGAGCCTCCATTTCAACACCTGTTTTGCCCGAGGATCTGACGGTCACACTTACGGCAACCGATTTGTCCTGCTCATCCAGAGTAAAATCAACCTCCACCGCCTCAATCAAGAGCGGATGGCACATCGGAATTATCGCCGACGTCGATTTTACAGCTTGCATAGCCGCTATTTTCACCGTTGCAGGCACATCGCCTTTGATACAGGTGCCTTGCTTGACAACGTCAAAGGCCTCTTCGCCAAGAACAATACGCCCGCATGCTTTTGCGGTCCTGGCTGTAATATCCTTGCCGCTTACATCTGTCATACCTCTTGAATTTCGCATTCAATTTCAGCCTCCAATTTCAGCCTCCAATTTTCTGCATGGAGAACTCCTGTGCCGGCGAGTTCAACTTTGTATAGCGGCTTTTCTCGTGCAGTATCTTTTTCAAAAAATCCAGCACTGCCTGGTCACCGGCACCGGCTCTGATGAGCTTCTTGACGTCATAATGGTGGGCCGAATACAGGCAGGGGCTGACTTTGCCATCGCTGGTCAGACGAAGCCGATTACACTTCTGACAGAATATCGAAGAGCGGCTGCTAATAAAACCTATGGTTCCAGCCGAATTCTTGAGCCTGAAATACAAAGCAGGCCCATCGGTATCACGTACCAGGACCGGCGAAAGCGGGCCGAATCTGCGTTCGATAATCCTGCGGACCTCGCTGTTAGGCACATGAGCACTCGCCAGCTTGATATGTTTGCTTGTTGGGCAACACTCAATGAATCTAACTGCGACCGACAAATAAAGACTCATCTGCGCAAGAGCCGGAATCTGCAAAACGTTGACATCTCTTATTACAACAGTATTGAGCTTGATGGGTGTCAGACCAACTTCTATCGCTTTGTATATACCCTTGGTTACTTTCGGGAGCAGATCAAATCCCGTAATGTGTTTGTAACTTTCTCGTTCTGCCGAATCCACGCTTATATTAACCCGCTGCAAACCTGCGTCTTTGAGTTCTGCAGCTATCGGCTCAAGAAGAACTCCGTTAGTTGTAAGCGCCAACTCCTCAATACCCGCAATGTCAGCCAGTTCCCGCACAAGGTGAACAATATTCTTTCTAACTAACGGCTCACCACCGGTGAGCCGAACCTTTCTGATGCCACATCCGACAAAAAGTCTGACAATACGATGTATTTCTTCAAACCTTAAAATCTCTTTATGTTCAATAAAATCGCAACCACCTAAAGGATGACAGTAGATGCACCGCAGATTGCATCTGTCGGTAACAGAAATTCTCAGATAATTAACGCTCATTGCTTACAGAACCTAAAGCTACTTTTCGTTCAAATCAGCCTGACAGGAACAATTGTTCCCTTTTCAATTTCAGCTATACCAACACCCATACTGACTAACCCGTCAGCGCCGGATAGGGAGTTGATGTGTGCCGACCCGTGATATTCAACGCCCTTCACTGTCCCTGTCTCTGTTATTGCTACCGGAAACCATCTCTGCCTTATTGTTTTCTTTCTTCTGAGGGACTCACCCAGCGGCATTTGAACATTGGGATACCTGTAATTGTGACCCATCAGTTTATACAGAAAAGGCTTAACCAAGATCTCAAACAAAACAAACGTAGATACCGGATTACCCGGCAGTCCAAAACAATATACCTTTTCCGATATGCCAAAGACAGTGGGTTTTCCTGGTTTTACAGCAATTTTTTCAAATAATAGGTCGATACCGTTTTGCTTGAGTATCCCCGGCACCAGGTCGAAATCGCCTACCGAAACGCCACCGGAAAATATAACTACATCATTTTCCTCGGCGGCCTTTTTGAACATGCTGTCAATGTGGCCGGTTGTATCTCCGGCAACGCCGTAATTTGTTGCAATCGACCCTGTGCTTTCAACCTGTGCAGCAAGCTGAAAGCTGTTGCTGTTTCTTGTCTGCGATGGCCCCGGCTTGGATGCCGGTTCGACCAACTCGTCACCGGTTGCAATAACCGCAACCCTCGGCCTTTTTGCAACCATTGGCTGGGCTTTGCCGACTGACGCCAGAACTGCAATATGCTGCGGCTCTAACCGGGTGCCCGTGCGCAAGACAATGTCCCCAGCTTTGATGTCCTCTCCCTTTTGACAAATATAATCTTCCGTCTCTTCGCCAACAAAGCGAACGGTGTTTTCGGCGGGTATTTCGACGTACTCTTTCATAATCACACAGTCGGCACCAGGTGGAACCACGCCGCCTGTCATGATCTTTGAGCACTGATTTGGCCCGATGGTCTTCTTCGGAATATACCCTGCCCGGATCGATTCAACCATCGTAAGTTCATTGGCCAAATCTGCCCTTCGGCAGGCAAAACCGTCCCTCGTTGACTTGTCAAAAGGAGGCATGTCTGTATCCGATTTGACATCCTCAGCTAATATCCGGTTTGCCGCGTGGGCAATATCGACACGTTCAACACCAAGCAGGCAAGCTGAGTCTAAAACAGTTTTAAGAGCTTTCTCAAACGGTAACATCGTTTTCCTCTCCGACAAATTCCCGGTAATCATTCATTATATTGAGGTTCTTTAGCCGCCCAGCGAGCCTTTCACAGAACCGCACCTGGCACAGGTGGTTTGGCTTGCAACACAACTTGCTGCCTTTTATCTGGCCACACATGGTACAAAGTTCAATACTATCGCTTACTGTCTCTCAATCAAATTGTTCCACTTTTGCTGACGATATACAGAAGCACGCATTTCTGGAGCCCAGCTTATAGCGCCGTAAGGCGTCCTGTGGAGATTTCGGTTGCACTCTTGTTTAGTACATGAGTATAATAATAGTGTAATTTTGTTAGATTTGGGAGGTTTGATAACATGATTTCGAAAAAAAGTTCTGTGGGTTCTTGGCTCATTTGTGTTGTAGCACTGATTGCGCTGAAAGCTGCGTCTTCAGATGCGGGAATAAAAGCAATTACCAATCCCATGGCGGATATAACACTTTCTTTCGTCCAGCCGGGCTGCATTGCCAAGGTTTATTTTAAGGAGGGCGACTCGGTAAAAGCCGGGCAAGTGCTGGTCCAACAGGATGATGCAGCTGAAAAGGCCCAGCTGGGGCAGCTCGAGGCTGCGAGCCAAGACACAACGCAAATACAGGCCAGCGAAGCTTCGCTGGCCCAAAGAAGAGTTGACCTTAAAAAGCTGGAGAGGGCGGCGGAACGTAATGCTGCTACAGAATTAGAAGTGGAACATGCGAAGTTGAGTGTGAAGATGGCCGAGCTGTCGTTGCAACTTGCTAAATTCGAACACGAACAGGCAAAGAGAAAATACATCGAGGCCAAGATTCAGCTTGAAAAGATGAGTTTGAAAAGCCCGATAGACGGGAGAATCGAAACAATTCATATGGAGGCCGGCGAATCAGTTAATGTCCTGGCTGATGTGGTTCGAGTTGTCCAGATTGATCCGCTTTGGATTGACGTCCCTGTACCTTTAGCCATGGCCATGGTTATGGGTCGGGGAAAAACTGTAAAAGTTGAGTTTCCAGATCCGGGCAAAGTGTCCATAGAAGGAAGTATTATTTACGTTGCGGCGGTTGCCGATGCAGCCAGTAGTACGTTGAGAGTACGTATAGAAGTACCCAACAAATCAAACCGGCCAGCCGGCGAACACGTCGAGGTTGTTTTTCCAATGTTTCGGAAGTAGATGAAGGGATTCAAAAATGAGTTCTAAAGGGAATGCTGTTTTGTTTAATGGTGACCTGATAGCTATACTATTGGTCATTTTAATGATGGGTTCAATAGCTGGTTGTGTTTCTGATAGAGTAGATGATCAAAGTATTCTCGCCTCCTACCAACAGACCCTGTCTGATCAAGGTTCCCAGCGACGGGTTGATACGGAGGGTCAGGACTCGCTACACCCTTTGGACCTACTTAGGCCGGCTCCTGAAAGAATTCCATCTGATGTTGAAATCGTTACAGATCCCAACACCGGCCAAGAGATTGCCAACCTGGAAATCGAGCAGGCCATAGCGAGGGCTCTTGGTAACAGCCCTGAAATCAGGGTAGTGAGTTTCGACCCGTCGATTGCCAAGCAAGACATAACCAAGGCGGCCGGGGAGTTCGATGTAACTGCCTTCGGGCGTCTGAATTTCGAACAAGAGGATAATCCTACTACTAGCGATTACCAGATCGGTCAATCAGATGTTCGTTTATTGGAGTCAGGAATCAAGCAAAAAGGCGTTACCGGTTCCCAATGGTCTACGAGCTACGCCTTGACCCGTAGTTGGGACGATTTGGCGGGCGGAACGCTTCCCACACGGACACGGTATGAGCCAATACTCGCTTTTGAATTAAGACAGCCGCTTTTACGCGATGCATGGCAAGAGTTTAACCTTGCAGGGATCAATATTGCTAA
Organism: Phycisphaerae bacterium; assembly: GCA_030619925.1. Lineage (GTDB taxonomy): Bacteria > Planctomycetota > Phycisphaerae > Sedimentisphaerales > Anaerobacaceae > JAUXAL01. The sequence continues at coordinate 10,151 of JAUXAL010000060.1, forward strand.
GCTCAATCACCAGATTGCCCTTCTCGGTTTTCGTCAAAAAGCTGAGGATGTTTCAACAGAGGTTATATCGGCGTATTGGCGGCTCCTGCAGGCTCGCCATGACGTTGAGATTCAACAGAGGTTGTTGGACAGGACACTCGAGACATTGAAAAAAGTGGAGGGCCGAAAAGAAATTGACGCTACTGACGTGCAAATCAAACAGACCGAGGCTTCTGCAAAAGCTCGTGAGGCGGTGCTGCTTCAAGCCAAAAAAAGGGTTATTGACGTACAGGAAGCCCTGATGCGATTGATGGCCGACCCACAGATAAGCGTGCTAAATGAATTGGAAATCGTACCGGCTACCGCACCGTGTATGACGGCGGAGAAGTTTGAGTCCTCGGAAATTCTGGCTCTTGCCATGAAGAAAAATTCAATGGTTCAGCAAGCACGGGTTGCGATTACGATTGCAGATATTAACATCCGCGTCGCAGAAAACCAAAAGATGCCGCGACTGGACTTGATTGCTTCAACCAGAATTCAGGGTTTGGCCAGAGGCCAAGGCGACGCACAAGACCGGCTCAATAGTGGCGACTATGCAAGTTATGCAGTAGGCGTATCTCTTGAATATCCGCTCGGCAATCGTCAACGAGAAGCTGAATTACTCAGAAGAAGACTTGAACGCAGAAAAGCTATTTCAGCTTTGCAGAACATCGCTGATCAAGCGGCAATACAAGCCAAGGAGAGGATTAGAACGGTAGAAACAAACTATGCAGAGATACAAGTCCAAAAAGAAACAGCCGAAGCAGCAAAAATTCATTTGCAGGCCCTGGAAGATTCAGAACCGGTCCGAGAGAAACTGACACCCGAGTTTCTTTTGGTCAAACTCCAGGCCCAGGGGGCTTTGGCAGATGCTCAGCGGGCCGAAATAAAGGCCATTGCTGACTTCAACATCTCCTTAGCCCGGCTGGCTCAAACCACAGGTACCGTACTGGAACTGCATCAAGTTAGCACGTCACTGCTGGTTATTTCTGGCCGCAATGACACGCCTGAACAGGCAGGTGAATCTACCCCCATAGAATCGGCTCTTCCAAGACAGCCGTAGGGACAGCGTGCCACTATTCCCTTCCGGTAAAGCTAAGCTGTTCTTCGAGCCAGTGGTCTGTTCTCATAACTGATTTACGCTGGCGCAGGGCCAGCTTTTCTGCGCGAAGCTGGGCAAGGCGAAATACTCCTCTGGTAAAGGGTGAAGAAATATCATCGGTGGTGTGAGTGTATCGTTTTTTCAAGTAAGCGACAAGATTCCTGGTATATCGAGACACAAACTCATCTTCCAAACAAACTATTGCCTGGGCGCTTCCGGGGTCGCCTTGGCGCGCACAGCGACCAAACAGCTGTCGGTCTATGCGAGCGGATTCGTTCCGTTCGCTGGCGATAACATGAAGCCCTCCCAATTGGGCTACTCCCCGGCCAAGCTTAATGTCAGTGCCGCGGCCCGCCATGTTGGTCGCCACCGTAATTCTTCCGGGCTGCCCGGCACCGGCAACGATTTGGGCCTCTTCACGGTGATGGACAGCATTAAGTACCTGATGGTACAGATTTTCCGCTTTCAGCAACTGGCTGAGGTATTCACTGGCTCGGACACTTCGTGTACCAACAAGAATTGGTCTTGCCGTTTCGCCCGCCGAAGGCGGGTATGATCCAACCGGCCGCTGGCCGGCACGGCGAATCTCTGAGACGATTCTCTTCCACTTGGCGGATTCTGTGGGTAATACTATGTCGGGCAGGTTTTTCCTTATGCACGGACGGTTTGTCGGAATCACCACTACAGGCAAGTGATAGATTTGCCAAAATTCAGCGGTGGCCTCCTTTGCTGTCCCCGTCATACCGGACAATTTGCGGTACAACCGGAAGAACCGCTGAAAACTGATACGCGCATACGTATCTTTTGGGGGGGTGACTTCGAGCTTCTCCTTAGCCTCAACAGCCTGGTGCAAGCCGTCACGCCAGCTACGGTCCCACATGAGCCTGCCGGTAAAGTCGTCGACGATGACTACTTTACCGTCATCAATAACGTACTGTTTATCCAGTGAATACAGCTCTTTGGCGATCAAAGCTTTGGTTGTAATCTCCTCCCGACGGCGGGCACCTTGCCAGATATTACCCAAAGTGCTGGTCACTTCCGCCAGGCGTGCTCTACCGGTGTTGGTTAATTCGACCTCTCGATAGCGAGGATTGACCCGGTAATCTGTTTCTGGGTTCAAATAGGTCGCAACATCGGCCGCCTGGCGAAAAGCCTCGACCTGTTCAGGATTGGGAGCCGGCCCGGATATAATGAGCGGTGTAATTGCCTCGTCAACAAGAATCGAGTCCGCTTCGTCCACAATGGCGAAATTGAGGCCTCGCTGGACCAAGCGGTCTATTACCGGCCGGCCCTGCCGAACTCTTTCGTGAGGCTCGGATATCTTGGCCAGAAGCGCTGAGCTTAATCCTCTCAAACGACCGAGTACGAGCCGGTCGCGGAGAAAATCGGCAGTTACCTCTTTGTTCGTACAATAGGTTATATCAGCCAGATATGCCGCTCGTCGCTCGGCAGCGGACATTGCTTGTTCTATATGTGCAACACTCAGGCCGCAAAAGCGGTAAATCCGGCCCATCCATTCGGCATCGCGTTTGGCCAGGTAGTCATTAACCGTAATAATATGGCAGCCCTGGCCGCGCCAGCCGGCAACTGTTGCAGGCATGGTGGCGGTGAGAGTCTTACCCTCACCGGTAGCCATCTCTGCGATGCAGCCGCTTTCAAGGGCGAAAGCGCCTGCGATCTGAACTGGAAAAGGTCTCTCACCTATCTGCCGGCCTGCTATCTCCCGAACCAATGCAAAGGCCTGCTCAAGGTCCGAATGATTGTCGCGGTGGCGGCGAAAAATTTCACGAAGCTCATCGGCAACCTTGTGGAGTTTGGCGTCCGTCATTTCCGAAAAATGTTTTTCCAGTGAAAGCACTCTTTCCGCCCGGCGCAGAAACGTCTCTCGTCTCGGCAGAAGCTGGCCTATTAATCCGACAGCGGCATCCCATGCAGCATCAAGGCCTCTGGGCAGAGGTTTATCTGACATCCGCTGCTCAAGCATCTGCCATGTTGCACTCGGAATGATTTCCATTTTTTAAAGTACCTTTTTCGTTTAAGGTTATCGATGCTCGTATCGATGCTCATCTTGGAAGCTCGAAGCTCGTATTATCTTTCTTTAAAGTCCCGCCAGCTTTTAGCTAAATTATATATCTGCCTGCTGGTTTTATCATAGACATCGATTAACCTTTCAGATAACCTCGGATCTACAAATCCTGAATATAAGTCTCGCACATGACTTAATGAAACAATTACCTCGTTGGATTCTGCCAATGCATCATCCAGATATTTCTGAAAGCCTTTCTTTTGATGTTTCTTAGAATAGCCTTCGGCTATTAAACGAGGTATTGCCTTTGATGACCTACGCAATTGACTGGCCAGGTCATTCTGTTCTTCTTTGGGGAGCTTAGGTACAACTTTCGTGATTACTTCAATTGATGCTCCATAGCTATTTTGGTAGACCTCCAAATCCCTGAAACTTCTTATTGGTTTTCTGTTGTTCATTTATGTCTAAAGCCCGATTCCCCGCAGGACGCCCAACAGCGGTGAATTTTATCCAGTATCCAGCTTCCAGCCTCCAGTTTCGATACCAGCTTCAACAACGTCAAACCTGCTTCTACACTTGCAGTTTTCTGCAATCCCATTTAGATGTGGAACCTCCGCTGGAATAGTTGCCTCGCAGATCGCCACCACTGGACTGCAAGCGGTTTGTTGGGAAGCATTCGAATCCTTGCAACAACGCGCTGGCCGGTGAGCAAACGAACTGAGCTGTCCGCATTTGGTCTGATTCGAACCTCAAAAAACATCTCAGCAGCCCTGGTACCGCGGCTGTCCTGCGAAAGTGTTGGTATAGAGCCGCCAACTGCGTAGCCCAGGGCTTCTGATGGCAGCAACTCCTGTCCAGCCGGAAAAATCTTCTCGATCTGGCCGGTAAGCTTCAACTTTGGTCGTCCCTTAACACATATCTCAACGCCCTTTGCCGCTTGCTCTACCAACATGGCAGCAACTTTCTGAACAGCCGTGGCTCGGACGATAACATCGTCCAGACTTGCCACGAAACCAATGCTTTGGCCGCGAGGTAGATACGTCCCCTTGGCATGCTCAATATCGGGGGCGACCCATGTGCCTGAGAGCGGTGGGTCCAGATTCAGTGAGGCTAATTCGAATTCAATTCTTGCAATTTTTTCATCCAAGGCCTCAATCTGCTCATCCAGTATTTGTGCCGCGGCGATTTCCTGCATTTCAGCAATACGCCGCTTAACTTCGAGACCGCGACGTTCAGCGACCGAGCTCTTTCTTTCGGCTTCTAATTCAGGATTGACAGCTTTTACCAGAGGCGGTCCACCCGGAGAAACCTTTGTTTCTGAGGGCAAATAATCAACAACGAAACCATCACTTTCTGCGTGGACTATGACCAGGTCAACCGGCTCAACAACTCCTTCGACCCGCCAATGGTAGGGTGCTGGAATCAATCCCACACAGGCAATTATCAGGCAAAAAGAACCGAAGGTTGACGCAACCGCCCGAACGCGCTTGCGAGCAAGTTCGGCGCCCGTGGCCAGAAATTGTAAGAACCTGCCGATTGGGACAAACACCCATGCCACAATTGCAGAGAAAGCAAGCAAAGGTACAAGTATGAACAGTTCTTCCGGCAGTCTGTTATTCAAAAACAGCAGTATTCTTACGCAGATGAACACCCGGTACGCTATGGAAGCTATACCATAGAAAACGAACCAGAGACGCTCGCCGCCAGTGTATGCGGGATTCTGTGCTCTTCTGAGCCCCCAGCAGTACCGCTTGACCAGATAGTAAAGGTAATTTCTGGATCGCTGACCAAGGTTCGGTATCTCTAACAAGTCAGAAAGAACGTAATAAGCGTCGAACCTGAGAAGAGGGTTCCCATTGAACAGCAGTGTGGAGACACTGGCAACAAATATAACGTTGTACGCAATTATATGGGGCGTTCCCGTCGATGTATTGGCCCAAATAATTGCTGCTATCGCTGCGGCTGAAAGCTCAGCCATAACGCCGGACATACCGACAATAGCTCTGTGCCATTTACTGCGAAATGCCCAGGCACTGGAGGCATCCATATAAGGTAACGGGAAGAAGACGAGAAACATAACCCCCATGTTATGTACCTGTCCACCACCTCGGTTGAGCTGTCCGAACTTCTTGCATGCGAAGGCGTGGCTGAACTCATGGAATATCTTGATTAGCACAAAACTAAGATACAGCAATATCAGGTTATCAGGGGCTAAAACGTCGGAGCTCTGGTGGACCAGCTCGCGGATATTACCGACCACAAAGTACAACCCAGCCGCCACTAATACCGACCATAAAATCAGCCCGAGCCAGTTAAAAAGCCGGCCAAATATGCTGACCCAGTGCTCAAGAAAGTGATCAGGGTCTAACAGTGGAATCCGAATGAACAGCAGGTTCATAAGCTGTCCGCGAACCTGTCGTCCGACCCGTCTGCGGTAGCGATTGAACAAGCTTTCGCTGTCCGGCGGCAGGTCCGCATGCAAAAGATTGACGCCGTGCAACTGGCCTAAAAGCTGTATGACTTCTCCTTGAGTGGGCGCTCTGTCGGCAAGCTGCTCGTTACATATCCGCCATACCTGCGATACGGTCCGTCGGCCGTCAAGCATACCTATGAACCGGTAAGCTTCGTCACTGATGCGGGAGTATTGGTTGTTGGAGGGGTTCTCCAGGACGTACCACATTTGTCCGCGAAAATGCTGCCTGTAAACCTGCACACCCGATGATAATCTCGGGCGCAAATCAGCAACGCGATACCAAGCTTCGTGAAATGTCGGGCGTTCCACAGCCATAAGGAATCCTAAGACTTGTAGGGGCAACCCTGTGTGGTTGCCCTCAAAGCCACAATTTCATTCGCAGCCAGTTAACGATTCTTCGGGTCCATATCCAGATGTATGGCCGTTCGCCGATCGATATCTTGGCCACACCCTCCATGCCAGGCCGCATCCAAGAACGTTTCTCCAGCAGACGGACGCGAACCTTAAAAACATTACGGTCCTTCACCACCTCAGCCATCGGATTGACCCGCTCTACGACAAATTTGATTCGTTGCGCAGGATAAGACACCGTAGCCAAATATCCTGCTTGGTCTACCTTAATATCAAAAATCTGATCTTCAGGCACCAGCAGCTCAGCTCGTAATGACTCAAGAGGGGTAACCTCGAAGAGAACATCGCCTGTTTTCACCGGTGCACCGATTTGGCGCTTCAGGTCGCCCTTGACAACAGTTCCACTGATCGGCGATATGATTTTTCCCTGCTCTATCAGGTAATTCAGCAACTCAATTTGAGCCTCTATCTTATCAGCGTTAGCTTGTGCAATCTGGGCCTGTGCAATTTCACCGTCCCGCATGGCAGCGTCGACTTGCTTGAGATACCCTGCCCTTTCCGCTTTTGCGGCGGCTAATCTCAGACGCAGTTCTGCAGTATCCAGCTCGGCCAAGGTTGTTTGGCCTCCTTCGACCGTATCACCAACTTCAACGCTAACGCTTTTGATATAACCATCGAAGGATGCACAGACGACCTGTTGATAGGTGGCCTCGAGGACAAAAGGTGCTTCAGAGCGAAACTGTCCCTTGCCAAATATCAGGAATAGTATCACACTGAAGCCCAATATCGCCAAAATCTTTGTCCAGGTATGTTTCGGGCCTACCAGTGCAGCCAGTGCGCTGCGGGCTTTAGCAACGACCCTGGCACCGACCCAGCGGTCATGCTCATACAGGTTTAGTAGTCTGGGTGTGCACAGTTCGCAAGTTAGCCGAATTGCCTCGACTTCTTCAAGGCCAAAGGATTCGCCCAACGGTCGCTCGATAGTCAGGACCGCACGAACCTCTCCATCCTGCCGCAAAGGCAAGCTCAAAACAACCAGTGGGCCATGCCGTTTGGACAGCTCACCTGCTGCACGGCTGATGTGTGTAGCCTCAGGCGAAGCAGGATATAGGACCTCACAGTCCTGGTCCAGGCACTCCTCCATCGCAGATTCTATGTCCTGGACAATTTTCATCTTTCGACTAAAATCCTCAGTGTAGCTCATGGCCTTGAGTTGAACATATCTTCCCTTCAGAAAACCAATACTCACCTGTTCGCACCGCCACTGAGAAGCTACTTCGTTACAAAGGGCCATGGCGGTACTGGTAAACCGGTTCTGCCGGTTGATGGCTGAAAGCGTTTCCATTGCTTTTTGTAGTCTTCTCAAGTCTCCTTGTCTTCTCTGAAGTGCCACTCGCCTCTCGGAGATGCCCAGCAGATTGGCTGTCAGCTCCAATTGCTCCCGGCATGTCTCGACGGTGCTTCTGTCACTGGCTCTGATAACAAAAGCTTCCACAGCCTGGCCGAATTCAGCCATCTTCAGCGGAACAAACAGAACATAACTCGTCGCTCGTCGCTCGTCGCTCGTCCTTCCCCCCTCCCCGTCCGGACCGGGTAAGGGTTTGACAATAGTCGCATCGGTGGAAATAGCCTCACGGACAGATGAGACAGATTCATTCAGCCATGCCGGGGCGCGCCGGCCTTGATCATGCCCGCCTTCGGCGGGGCTCTCCGGCAGTTGGGGATATGCGGCCAAGATGTCGACACCTTCGTCCTGCCGGCTTCGTAAGATCGCACCGCTGTCGGCCCGGCCTAAGAAGCACTGAACAGCCAGCAGATTCCAGAAGAATTGTCCACTGGAGCCGTCAAATTGACTCAGTTTCTCAACAAGCTCGGCGGCTGTCGGGCCGCCTCCGGCGGGCTGCTGATGGTTGTGTACGTTATTCATAGTCTATCTCGTACGGGCCTTATTTCGGCCGCAAGGCGCTTCCCTCGTGCTTCGTAGCGAGCTACTTCGCAGAGTAGCATCCGCCGCTGCTTTTCACACCCGCTCTTCCATCCCGTAATAGTTCATGATACTCCACAAGGTAATATTATAGCAGAAAAACGTGTTCTCTACAACCGTATTTTTCCTGACCTCCATTTCCCACAGCCCGCTGCTCGTTTTGGCATTCTACAAGGCTCCTTATTCCGGTACAAGTTCTTCATGGGAAAACCTTTAAGCCGGAAGCATGGAGTAGTCTTATGAAGACACACTGCGATTGGCCTGCTCGAGACAATTTTCGTTTGACGATAGTCCCGATTCCGGTGTATTCTATGGCTTTAGAATGAAACATAAAAAGGGATGAATAAATGTTTGGGGAGCATGCAATGAATCATAATGTAGAGTCGCAAGTGAGATCCGAAGAGCGTATTACCCGCAGACATTTCATGAAGATGCTTAGTTTGACGGGAGTGTCTTTCGCCTTAGGCAGGAACTTGTTTGCACAAGGCAGTACTCCCAAGCCGAACATCGTAATCATGTTTCTCGATAACATCGGCTACGGTGATTTGGCGTGTTATGGCAACGAGGCGATGAAAACGCCGCGGATCGACCGGCTCGCCGCCGAGGGAGTTCGCTGCACCGACTTCTACATTGGCTCGCCGTCTTGCATGCCCTCTCGTGGGGCCTTGCTCACCGGTCGGCATCCGCTCCGCAACGGTTTGAACGAACAGCTTTACAAGATCGACGAACATCAGCAGATTGCACTGCCGCACACCGAGGTGATTCTGCCTCGTTATCTCGCCAAAGCCGGATATGTCAGCGGCTGCTTTGGCAAATGGAACCTCGGCTTTGCCCCCGGCAGCCGACCGACGGATCGCGGCTTCGACGAATACTTCGGCAATATCTCCGGAAACTGCGATTATTACACGTATATCTACAACGGTCGCAACGACCTCCACCGCAACACCGAGCCGGCAAAGGCCAACGGCTACAGCACCTTCGTCTTTGCCAATGCGGCGTGTGAATTCATCGAACGAAACAAGGATCGCCCGTTCTTCTGCTACGTTCCATTCAACGCCGCCCACTACCCGAATCCGAAAAACAAACCGCCGGGCACGCCTTGTTTGTGGCAGGCCCCGGACGAGGCCTTTGCACGCTACGGCTACTCGCCGAAAACACTCGATGAGCGCAAGCGCTACCGGGCCGTGGTCACGGCGTTGGACGATGGTGTAGGCCGTGTTCTCGATCAACTCGACCGATTGAAGTTGACCGAGAAAACCATCGTTATCCTGCTATCTGACAACGGAGCTTTTCTCATTCCGGCGCGTGGACTGGAATGTGCGTCCAATGCCCCGCTGCGAGCTGGAGGGACAACACTTTGGGAAGGTGGCATCCGAGTACCGTGCATCGTTCGGTGGCCCGGGCGGATCAAGCCAGGGACCCTCTGCCGCGAGCCTCTCGTCAGCATGGATCTCGTGCCAATGGCGCTCCATGCCGCCGATCTGGCTCTTCCAGCCGACCGCGTGCTCGATGGCAAGGATCCAACAGCCGCACTGGCCGGCCGGGCTCCCTCGCCTCACAAGTACCTCTACTGGCGCTGGGGCACAATAAGTGCTGCGATTCGGATGGGCCGCTACAAACTTATCCGCGAGCGGTACAGCACCAACCAGGACTGGCAGCTGTTTGACCTGCAAACCGACATTGGTGAATCCGCCAATCTCCTCGCTGCAAAACCAGAATTAGCAGAACATCTCAAAGCCCAGTTCGAGCGTTGGGAAAAGGAGGCAAGTAGCGGTCGCTGAGATTTATCACGTCCTTATACCAATTGTACTTAATACTACAGCGATGCTTAGACTTGCTTTGCATTGGTAATGCTTTGCTACATATAGACTTATATTAATGATTATAAATCCTAAATCCGAATATCTAAATCCTAAACAAACCCTAAATTCCAATTACCAAAATACAAATCTTTCAGGTCGGCTGATTCGCCCTTTTTGTTTTGAAAATTAGGATTTTGAACATTTGATATTGTTTAGGGTTTAGGATTTATTGCTTAGAATTTTTTTATTCAAATATCATGTTTTTCAATCTCAAGTGGCGCTGTAGCATTAATTACAGCGCTTTTAATGGATTATCTGATGTGGTTCATGCTGTTACTGAGCCAACAACTATTAAATCCGCCTGCTGCCTCAAACATGTGGGGCGCAAGGATTAATTACAATTGGTATTACCCGATCATAGAGAAGATTTCCCAAAGTGCAAGGGACTATGCTATGTAACCCAATTATATATACTCATTTGGGTTACATACCAATTGTACTTAATTAGAGCGCTTTTACCGGATTATCTGACGCAGTTTATGGGGCACCTGACTCAATAAGACTATTGAATCCATATGCCGCCTCAAATATATGAGGCGCAGGGATTAATTACAATTGGTATTAGGCGTCTTTTGGCTTGAGGAGCCCGATGCGATCGACAAAAGCCCCGAGCAGATACGTCGACTCGATAAATGCTTAATTTTGGGTCTTGAGTCTTGGGTCTGGGGTCCGGGGTCCTTTCGCTCGTGCTTCGTAGAGTAGCAACTGATTTCTTCAAAAATCTGCAGAAGTTTTTCTTGATTTGCACCTGGGAAAAATGCTATAATTCTTGCATAATCCCCTACCCTCGCGTCTCCCGACGCGAGTCGGGGCGGCGGGCCGGGAAGTACCCGTAGGGGCAGGCCTATGTGCCGGTCCCAGGGCGACCTCCTGGGCTCGCCCGTACTACACCTCTAAATCTTTTTTTGGTAAGTGTTTATGATATAGTTGAGTAATGCAGAGTCCCCTGTGGAGTAGCCAAAAGCCGGCGGGGTTCTACAGGCAGTGGCCCGCTGGTAGAATTGCGGAAAAAACGTTACATTTGACGTCAATAGTGGCACTTAATTATAGTATGAGTATGTTCAATAGCGGTAATGGGAGCCCTGTATGGATCAGCAGTTTCGTCAGATCGAACTGATCAGCCGGGCTCAGCGCGGCGATAGGCAATGCCTCGATCAGCTGGCTCAGCAGGCGAGAGAACGCCTGCACACGTATGTCTATCGTCTCACGCAACGGGATGACCTGGCGCAAGAAATCGTACAGGAGACATTGTTGGAGATGTGTATGGTGATTGGAAAACTGAAAAAAGCCGATAGATTCTGGCCCTGGCTTTACGGCATAGCCGTTAACAAGCTACGGCGTCATTACAGAACCGAGCGGAAACAACGAAATGTGGCGGTTTCCAGTGCTACACGCAAGGGTACGCCGAAAGACCGGCAGGATGGGCTGGAGAACCTCGTCAGTGAAGAATTGAAACAGATCGTCTCGACGGCGATGGCAAAGCTGCGGACGCGGCACAAAGCCGTCCTAATCATGCGCTGCTATGACGGGATGACGCATTCGGAGATTGCCGAGTCGATGGGCTGTAGCGAGTTTAGTACGCGCATGCTGTTTTTGCGTGCGAAGAAGGCCTTGCAGCGAGAGCTTTCGCGCAACGGCTTTGGCAAGGGCTCTCTGCTGGCTGCTCTCGTGCTGTTCGGCAAGATGACAGCCCCGACCGAGGCCGCGGCTGCACAAGTGTCAGTCACGGCCGCCGCGACTAAGGTTGGTTTGCTGGCCGGAGCCGCCTGCCTGGCAACCACGAAAACGGCAATTATATCGTTCACAGCGGCTGGCGCTTTGACTGCCGGCACCATAGTTGCGACATCAGGACCCTGGAAGCAAGCTGCCGAAGCTCCTCGCCCCTCGCCGACCAGTGCCAATGCTATCGGCCAGCTCGGCCAGACCAGCAACGCCAAAGAAGAATATTGGTACTATTTTCCTCAAGGTCCGGCAAACCCCATGATGCTACGGGCAAAGTCCGGTGTGGTCGGCGACAGCTCGTACTGGCAGATACTGCAGAACGACAAGGCAAATTACTACTACCACGACAATAGCGTCCACATTAACAACTACCGTACTTGGGCCAGCGATCTTAGCGTACTGAGGATCCCCACGGACGACCCTAAAATGACCGACTTCCTCTGTCAGGTCGAGGCAAGCACAAGGACGACAAACCATATAGCAGCCACAGGCCGAGGTCTGCTGGTTATTGCCGCCCGCAACGACGCCGAAGACAACAATCGACTGTGGGCTGTCCGTCATTACAACGTCTTGGATGAAGATTACTTTCAGGGTGATTGGCCTGCCACAACCAGGACCGTTGATAACCGCGATCTTATGCATAGACGCGGCTGGACTTACTTCAGGGTCGCTGGTCAGATAAACGGCAAGAACGTTTCCGGAACCGGAAGAATACCATTTGTTTACGCTACCAGTGAAAGATACAGCCCCTGGCTGAAGCTGCAGGTGGGGTCCCTGAGGATAGTAGATAGCTACACAGAAGCTTATCTGAGCCGGTCGGCATCTGCCCGGCTCGGGACATACGCCGGCGGCAGCTTCTTCAAGGGACTGCTTAGACCTTGGATGGGACTGCACACAATCGATACGGTGCGCCGCGACGCGGCCGAACAGCGTATTCGTTTTGAGACAAAGCATACGCCAGGTAGCCAGTTCGCGCAGGTGGAGTTATTCTGTAAAGGTGTCAGACTCGTCTACAAGATCGATTTGGAAACGGACGTCATTGACGAAATCACCTTCTCCACCGACCAAGGCAACACAGGAACTCTGAAGTTTTCATATCTTCAGTCCATTCAAGGAGTTGGTGAGGAGTTTAAACCTCCAAGCAGACCAAGACGACGCAGGGCCTCTAAGAGCGGCCCGGGTCTGTTATGGCTTGTGCAGTTGGTGGAAGGTTCACTCGGGTAAACCAGCCGGGTTGCACGCACACAAGGTTATCCCAAACCAAGGAGGACGGCGTTAATGGAGAGGCGGTGTTACATCCGGTCCAATAGAGGCAACGAGAATGAAACTGGCAAAATCAGGTTGGTTTTGGACTACTGCTGTTATTTTGGTGGGCACAACAGTCTGCCTGGCTCCCAGTAAAGTCGAGGCCGCTTGGACCTACGAATATCGGGAAGATTTCAGCACTAACAGCGCCGAAAGAGACAGCCTCCTTCACTCCATTTTCTGGCCCCAAGGGGCCTTTCCTCCGTCACAAACGTATCTGTACTATCTCGGTACGGGGTCGCAGCGCGAATTAGGGTTCGGAGACTACAACCGCGACCCAGCCGTTCTGGGTTATTGCTTCCCGGTCGGTTCGGTTCAGTCGCCGGCGGCTGTTAGCGGATACCTGCAAATTGACGTGTGGTTCACGGACAACAGGAACATGGTGTCGGGTTCTTTACAATACTCGCTCTCGGCCGACGGTGTCATTTGGTCACCGGCACGGCAATTGGGGACAGGAAGCCATAACATCCCGCTCGAGTCGGTCCGGGGCACCTGTTACGTCAAATTCCGGGGAACTGAAGCCATGATCGATAATATTTACGTGCGTTTGAACTCGTCGGCTGCTACGATTCACGTGCCGCGTGACTTCGCCACGATCCAGGAAGCGATTAATTCGGCGGCTAATGGTGACATCGTGGAGGTCTCTTCAGGTACCTACACGGGCGACGGCAACTGGGATATCGACTTCCGGGGCAAGGCAATCACCGTGCGCAGCGCCGCTGGTCCGAAGCGGACGATTATCGACTGTAGCGACGGGGGCCACAGAGGCTTCTACTTCCACCGAGGAGAAGGACCGAGCTCTGTTCTGCGCGGGTTCACGATCATCGGGGCTGTTGTACCGGGCTCCGAGATTCCGCCGGACTATGCGAGCTGGAGCCCAAGTCCCGCACATCCGGTCGGTGGCGGCATATACTGCGAGTTCAGCAGTCCAAGCATCATTGACTGTGTGATAAAACGATGCTCAACGGAGCTGGGAGGTGGGATCGGGTCTGTGGGCGGTGCACCAGCGATCATTGATTGTACGATCGAAGAATGCCATGCTGGAGGCCTGGGACCAGCCGGATCCAGTGGATATGGGGCTGGCATCGGTTTGATCAGAAGCTCTGACGCCAAGATTATCAACTGTACGATTAAAGAGAACGTCGGTTATCACAACAGTTTTGGAGCAGGTGTATATTGTTGGCAAAGCACAGCGCTGTTAGCGAATTGCGATATTTCCTCTAACAGTGCACAGGGCGATATTCCAGGCGGTGGTATCCACTGCGGAGGGTCTTCTGCGGGCGTCGTATTAGAGCACTGTACCATCTCGAACAACACTGCCGAGGTCGGTGGCGGCATCTTCGCCAGTTCGCTTGCCTATGTACGCGTGACAAACTGCACGATTGCTAACAACAGGCTGTCAGGCCCCCAAATGTCAGTTGGGGGAGGGATTCACTCGGTTGGCAGCGACATTGTGATCAGGAACAGTATTGTGTGGTATAATGATGGCACGGCCATCTCGCTCCAAAATCCGGCCTCGAACAGTCCAGTCCTCTATTCAAATATCGAGGGATATTATCCGGGACAAGGTAACATCGATACAGACCCTCTGTTCGCATCGGCGGGGCGAGCTGACTATCACCTTCGGTCAGTCTTAGGCCGCTACGACCCAGACCGTGACCGATGGGTCAAAGACCATGATAATAGCCCCTGCATAGATGCCGGTGACCCCCAGGATCCGGTGGCTTCAGAGCCCTTCCCGAATAAAAATTGTATCAACATGGGAGCATATGGCGGGACGCGCGAGGCAAGCAAAAGCGTCGGTCCTCTCATCTTTCACGTTGATGGTTCTCGTGGCAGCAGATTTAACACGGGCCTGAGCAGGAGCGACGCATTCGCAACCATCCAAGACGCGGTGGACCAGGCCATTGACGGTGATACTATCATGGTCTGGCCGGGGGTCTATCAAGAAGCAGTGTTTATCACCGGTAAGGCAATAACCCTCCAGAGCGCAGACGATGCAGCGGTGATTATGGCGCCGGCTAATGATCCTATCGCATTTACCTTCCAGTTTGCTGAGAGTTTAAGGTGCGTCTTGCGCAACTTCGTCATCACTAATTGCGGCGAAGCAGCTATCTTATGCCATAGTGCCTCGCCTGAGCTCATTAATCTGACTATAGTTGATAACCATTTTGGGATTACTGCTTATGAAGGGGCCAATCCAAGCATAACCAACTGCATCCTTTGGAACAACCAATTTGGCGACTTAGAGCAATGCCGTGCTCGTTACAGTTGCCTCGGAAGATTGGAGCCTGGTGATAAAGACCGCGACAATATAAGTAAAGATCCCATGTTCGCTGATTCTGCCAATGGCGACTACCATTTGCAGTCCGAATACGGCAGATACTCGCCAGCAAATGATGTTTGGGTGACGGACTCGCAAACAAGCCCTTGTATTGATGGCGGTGATCCCAGCATGCGCGCCGGACGTGAGCAGAAGCCTCACGGAGGTAGACTGAACATGGGTGCTTATGGTGGAACGCCGTATGCAAGCAAGAGCAGCCCGTCGTGGTGATTATCAATCGTGATTGTCAGTTTCGGCAGTGAGTTTGGTAGTGGAAATCGTCAAGCCGGCGATGACCAGCGTCGTACAGCGGGACCAATTTTTTGTGCGGCGGCAGTAACTGTTGTAAATCATTGTGAATAAGGGGGTTAGCGTTGTCAGGAGAGCGGCGGCTAAGTAATAACAAGCGGGCAAACTCTCATAGTCAGCAGGAATCTGTTCACAAACCTGCAACGTATGGGGTCCCAAGCTCCATTTTTTTTTTGAATAAGGTACAAAAATTTGCAATTTTCACGTTGACATGGGATCGAACAGCGAGTATAATTAGGAAAATTTGCTCGATGCGTTAGAAATGCGCAGATAGAACGGTCTGAGCATGGTAGGAGGATAGAGAGATCCGCGTCCAATACAGACACATGCAGGTAGGCAATGTACGGAAGCGTGGGTTTACGCTGGTCGAACTGCTTGTGGTCATTTCCATCATCTCCGTAATCATGGCTATTACGCTGCCGGCATTCAGTCGGGTGCGGCGTAAGGCCCGGACGATGCTGAGCATGAGCAACCAGAGGCAGATCACGTCCGCCATGAACCTCTTTGCATTGAATAACAATGATAGATACCCCGAATCGGTTGCCACTATAGGATTTGGTAATAACTGGAACTGGTCAGACTCAACCAGGTTGACCGGTAACAGACGCCGTAGCCCACAACTACACCGAGCCATGAGCGAATACTTGCGGAGATACATAAGCGATGCGAGCACCATGTATTGCCCAAATGCGCCGCAGAAATACGAGTATTTGCAGCAGGCTTGGGATGCTGGTGACAATTGGGACAATCCCAAGACCTCTTTTCCAGCCGATCCCGCTGGAGGTTCATATTGTTTCTATTGGAACTACAGAGGATATCTCGGCGGACGCAGGGTCGTTTTCAGAGGACCGCAAGGCCCGGCAAGTAGCCGAAGATATAGCAAGTTGCTTGTAAGCGACTATTTTGGCTATGACCATTGGAGAACCCCCGGCTCGTACAGCAGCTGTGAACAATTCAATGGAGCCGGCATTACTCCCGAAACATGGCTCCTTTCAGCCTATTGGTCCCGCAAGAGCGATGCTGACGATCGCCCTGAAATCAAGCTGCAGGCAGGATACACCGACGGACACGTTGAGACCTATTCAGCCTCGGATGTCGTACCTATGAAGGTTTCCATTACTGCCGATGGTCGTGTCCCATATCCTGATGGTGTGGGTCCAGGCATATTCTTCCTGCCGAGGAATGCACTCCACTGAGCCAGGGCCTTGAGGGAAGTTGTTGCTCTAATTTTGAGGCCGGGCCAATTCTTGTAATCCTGGAATTCCTCCTCGTGTTTCTCAAATCTCGTGTTTCTCAAATGCGGCCCGGTTCTGTGCAGACACTCTCCATAGATGCTTATGGGCGGCGGGGCATTTTTGGCATTTCTTGACGGAAATTGGCTTTGATTGGGTTTGAATTGGGTTTGTTTTGAATAACGTTCGTTGTTGATTGTTCGTTGTTCGTTGTCATAATCCTTTATTGTTGCTATGCTTATGTTCATTTTACCTATTTTGACATTGGGTTTGATTGGCTTTGATTGGGTTTGAATTGGCTTTGAATTGGGTTTGTTTTCACCAAATGTCCAATTGCTTTTTCTTTCATAATTCATTATTACTAATGGCCTTACGTTCACTTGACTTTTTCGGAAATTGGCTTTGTTTTGCATAAAAAGTAGTCAAAACTTCGTAGTTTTTCCGCTATTTTGGACTGATATGACAAAAAATCCCTGTTTTCCGGCGTTTTGTGAAACGATGGCAATTTGGGTAACCTCCTGATGGCTGTTATCT
>JAUXAL010000137.1 GCA_030619925.1 Phycisphaerae bacterium
CCATTTTAACATCTGTGAATGCCCTTCACAGCGTGAATAGCTGAATTATTGGTAACTCGACCTTTTGGAAACAAGTTGCTGTTAATTGTTAAGTCCTTGTAAATAAAGAGTTAAGGTTCGCGAATTTTGGCTAAACCCCACCCCCAGAAAATCCTGTAATTTATAAGTCGAAGCGGATATCTAAACTAAATCTCACATTAACAGCAGGTACAAGCAATGTGTAAGAAAACTCCTTCCATACCTTTGATTGCTCTGCTGCTTTTTCCGACGGCAGGCGAGCCGCACAGCATTGCCCACGGCCAGTTCATGCTACAGGGCTCGCCTCTTGACAATAGTCATGATATAATTTATTCTGCCCCTGTTTAGTATTTCGCGGAATCTATCAGTATATACAAAATGAACGAGAGCGTAACGAAAATGGTCGTAACACGTTTTGCGCCGTCGCCGACAGGTTATCTGCACGTAGGCGGAGCGCGCACGGCCCTTTTTAACTGGCTCTGGGCCAGACGAACGGGCGGAACATTTATACTCCGCATCGAGGACACCGACCAGAAACGAAACACACCGACCGCCATCCGGCAGGTTATTGACGACCTGCGCTGGCTCGGAATCCAGTGGGACGAAGGCCCCGAAGCCGGCGGGCCGAACGGGCCGTACCTGCAATCCCAGCGAAGGGACATCTACGATAAACACATAAAACAACTGCTCGATGAGAAAAAGGCTTACTATTGCTTTGATACTCCCGAAGAACTTGATGCGCTTCGCAGGCAAGCCCAAAACCAGAAAAAGGCCTTTTCTTACCGGCGCCCCGAGGACTTCCCCGACGCCGAAGACGCCAAAAAGGCCCGCGCCAAGGGCCGTTCCGTAACGGTACGCTTCGCTGTGCCGCAGGATGAACCTATGGTGGTCGCCGATATAGTACGCGGCGAGGTCACATTTGCAGCCGGCGAAATAGGCGATTTTATCATACAAAAAAACGACGGCTTCCCAACATACAACTTTGCCTGCGTGGTCGATGACTATTTGATGAAGGTCACCCACGTCATTCGCGGCCAGGAGCACCTGATGAACACGCCCGGCCAGCAGGCCCTGTGGAAAGCTCTGGGATTCGGTGACTTTCCGAAATATGCCCACATGTCCGTCACTGTCAGCGATACCGGAGGCAAGCTCTCCAAGCGTGAGCGTCCAAAGGCCATTCGCAAAGCAATCAAGGCTATGCAGGACATCGACCTCGAAAAGCTCGCCGAGGCCGGCAGCATCAGTCTTGAAGAGCTTGAAGCCTTTATCAATGGCAAGACCGCTGTTGATATGCCATGTATCGATGCAATGGCGAAGCACCTCGGTGCCGCCCTGCCGGAGATCAATATCGTCGATTTCTTCAAAAGCGGCTATCTGCCCGAGACCATGGTGAATTTTCTTGGGCTTTTGGGCTGGAACCCCGGCGACAATCGCGAGATTATGCCGGTTGACGAATTGATCGAGTCTTTCGACCTTTCGCGCCTGACGAAAGCCAACAGCTTGTTCGACCGCCAGAAACTTCTTGCTTTCAACACCGAGCACATCCGCATCGCTCCAGGCGAAAAACTCCTTCAGCATTTCAAGGATTACTTAAAAGCCATCGAATCACCGGCGGTTTCTGCAGATAGCCGGCTTCTTTCAAAGATCATAAAAATCTGCGAAGGAGCCAGGACCTTAGCTGATATTGAGCGCAAAAGCAGATTTCTCTTTTTAGACAACAGCCAAATTAAGTATGATGACAAAGCCGTTAAGAAGGTCCTGCTGAAAAATGACGGTTTGGCTGTTTTGACAACTGTCCGCGACAAACTTGCAGCCATGGAGCAATTCACAGAACAGGCGATTGAAGATATGCTGCGCTGCTTAGCGGAGGAAAAACAGGTTGGCCTGGGCAAGGTCGCTCAGCCGTTGCGTGTGGCCATTTGTGGAACCACAATCAGTCTGTCGATTTTCAATTCGGTCGAAATGTTAGGCAAAGAAAAGACCTTAGCCAGAATAGACAATACGCTCAAGAAAGTCAAAAAAGATACTGGATGCTCGATGCTGGATACTCGTAAAAATGGTGAATAGTTAAATGGTGAGTGGTAAGCGGTTAATTAGTATCTGTTGCGGAAAACAAAAACTGACGATGTCACCCCTGCGAGGGACCCCGCCTTGCGGGAACCCAAAGCAGGAGTCCAGAGCGAAAAAGCTGGATTCCCGCTTCCGCGGGAATGACAAATACTGTTTCTGCAACAGGAACTAATTAGTCAATTACGAGAATCGAGTATCGAGAATCAAGCATCGCTATTTGATTTTTGATATTTGATAGAGACTTAGAAATGTCACTCTTAGTAACCGGCTCAATAGCCATTGATACTGTTAGAACGCCTTATGGTGTAAGCGAGAACTGTCTTGGCGGTTCGGCTGTTTATTTTAGTATGGCGGCCAGCTTCTTTTCCCCGGTCAGGCTCACAGGCGTTGTCGGCTCGGATTGCCCGTTTGATTTCGCTGAGGTCTTTGCCGACAGAAACGTTGACCTGACGGGTCTGGAAGTAAGGCCGCATAGCAAGACCTTTCGCTGGGCCGGCACCTACCCTGAGCATATGGACGACAGGAAAACGGATTACATGGAATTAAACGTCCTTGCCGAAGCGCCGCCGAGGGTCCCTGCTAAATATAAGGACAGCAAGTTCGTCTTTCTTGCAAATACGGCGCCCGGCCTTCAAAACGAACTGCTTGGACAAATCGAAGAGCCTGTCTTCGTAGCGGCTGACACGATGAACTGCTGGATTGAAGACCACCTCGATGACCTAAACGCGCTGCTGAAAAAAATCGATTGCCTGATAATCAACGAGGACGAAGCAAGGATGCTGGCGGACGAATATAATCTGATAAAGGCGGCGCAAAAGATTCTGGCTACAGGCTCAAGTGTTGTGATTATCAAAAAAGGCGAATCGGGCTCAATTATGTGCAATGCTGACGGCGATAAATTTATTCTGCCGGCCTATCCAGCCACCGAAGTCAAAGACCCAACAGGTGCCGGCGACAGCTTTGCAGGCGCACTTATGGGTTATCTTGCGCAAAGCGGCAAGACCGATTTTAAGACACTGAAAACAGCAATTGCCTATGGCACAGTGGTCGCCTCCTTTGCAATCGCCGATTTTTCCCTGAATGGATTGACCTCCATAAATAAAATTGATATTGACAAAAGATTGGAAACCTTGCGAAACGCAACACGGTTTTAGCGGATTAACGATATAATGCGGTGCTTCATAGCAATAGATATTGGCGATAGAATCAGAGCTGCCCTGGGCGATTTGCAAAAGCAGTTGGCAGGCAAAGCTGATATTAAGAAAAGCGACGTCAAGTGGGTAAGGCCGGAGGCGATGCATCTGACACTTAAATTCCTGGGTGAGATTAAAGATGAGCAGTCTGTCGATATCTGCAATATAACCAAGGAGGTCGCCAGCCGGCACAAGGGTTTCGACCTGGACATAGAATCGGTCGGCTATTTCGGCGGCAGAAGTGCCAGAGTTTTATGGGTTGGTGCAGGTCAGCATTGTGATAATCTGCTCCAATTGCAGAAAGACCTTGACGAGCAGCTGGCTTTAGCCGGCTGGCCCAAGGATACAAGAGAGTTTACCGGCCACCTGACTCTTTGTAGAATAAGAAAGCCGGCGGCAGGTATCAAGCTGGCGCAAATGACCGAAGACTACAGAGATTTTAAGCTCGGCGTGGTGCTGGCCGATTCGGTCTTGGTTTATCAGAGTCAGTTAAGGCCGACCGGGCCTATTTATATTCGATTAGGAAATTATAAATTGCAATAATAAAGAGGAAAACTTAAAACTAAAAATGTAAAATGGTATTCCTCGCTTCGCTCGGAATAACGGGCGGAAGAGGCGAATTGGAGGAAAATGAAAATGGCAAAGACAAAAACATCCAAAACAGGCAAAGGCAGTATAGAGCGTTTGAGGCCCAAGGCAACCGGCAAGGAAACCGCCCTTCAGCGCGTGATTGCACAGATTGAAAAGCAATACGGCCAGGGTGCTATTATGCAAATGGATGAGCACATGTACGCTAAAATGGAGGGCATTGCTACCGGCTCATTATCGCTGGATATTGCCCGTGGCGGG
>JAUXAL010000067.1 GCA_030619925.1 Phycisphaerae bacterium
AGCGGTATAGCGGTACCAGATGTTTGCGCTGTCAACAAGCGTACAGAGTTTAGGACCATCGACCGTCGCTTGCGTGGTGTCGAAGTGGAGGTTCGTTACGTTGCCGATCACCGTTGCATTAGCGCAGTCGTCATTGGGCGGGGCGCCCAGGGCGACATTGGCGCTGAGCAGCGACGTCAGCGCACAAACCAATAATAATTTTGTTGTTCTCATAATTAAATCCTCCTGGGGAAAACAAAAAAAGTTTTTAATTTTGAAACGTTCTATCTGGACATTGTGCATCTTATAAATAGTCAAAAAACTCAAAAACTGGAAAAAGAAAAAACATTGTTACCGCTCCTCGTTGCATACCTTGTACGTAATTACTACTATGATACCATGTTGTTAGGCCAAAAGCAAGAAAAAAATACACAAGAATACGTTTTCAGCCTGCTGAAGACAAAGTGCTATAACCTTTTTTATATCAAGCAGATACGCCGCTGCAGCGGCGAGATTTAGCGTTGCTTTTTGTAGATTTCTTTCGGGTTGTAGACCTTCTCTGCCTTAAATTCCAGCTTTTTATCGGAGCTCTTGTTCAATGCCCGGTAAAAACAGGATTGGTAACCGACATGACACTGGCCGGCATCGACGGTTACTTTGAGAACCAGGCAGTCCTGGTCGCAATCGACGAGTATTTGTTCTACTTTCTGGAGATGGCCGCTTTCTTGGCCTTTCTTCCATAATTTTTGCCGGGCTCTACTGAAGTATGTGGCATAGCCGGTTTGAATTGTCAAGTCAAGGGCCTGGCGATTCATATAGGCGACCATCAGGATTTGGCCGGTCTCTGCGTCCTGAGCTACCGCCGTTATCAGGCCGTTGTCATCGAATTTCGGAATGAATTCGGTCCCTTCTTCGATATTTTGCTTTGAGGCCACTTGGAGTCTCCAGTGTCGTTAAATGGTTAGATACTCACCGCTGACCATTCACTATTCACCAAATATCGTCTTGCCAGCGTAGTTTTTACCTGTTATTATCAGCGAAAACAAGTCTTTATTTAGAGGAAACTTGTTTTAATGCCCAAGGCAAAGGTTAAAAAAACTAAGCGTCTATTGGTATTGTTCCGTATTTGCTTTGTTACTGCGGGGATTATCTTTGCGATTATCTGGGCCAGCCGGCACCAAAGATGGCGCACAGTGACGGAAATTAATGTGGCGATTTTTGCGTGCTCACTTGGTATCTTTATTGTTGCTCAGATTATAGTCGGATTACGATGGTGGCTGCTGCTGAGGTCTCAATTGATATCCATACCGTTTTTCTCTGCTGTCAGACTGCATTTTTTGGGATTGTTCTACAATAATTGTATGCCGGGCTCTGTCGGAGGTGATTTGATTCGGGCCGGGTATGTTACAAAGCACACCCATAAGAAGTTTGAAGCGGTTCTGAGTGTATTTGTGGATAGGGCTGTTGGTTTATTCAGCACGCTGGTTATCGCCATTTTTTTCTACTCACTTTTTCTCAGAGGTAAGACTCTTTCAATAAGTGCTCGACAAAAGGGTAGTTTTCTAAACTTTGTCGCAGAATACAAGATGATTTTTATTTGGCTGTTTGGCTTTATAACCCTTATTTTCTGTGGGCTTTTGTTGCATGGAAAAAGCCGCGCGACGATAAAACAAGTTTGCTTGCTTATCGGCAGCCACGCATTGAGGACGGTTGATAAATTCAAAAAAGCCGTCTTTCTTTACTGCAAAAAGCCTCTAACTCTGCTATTAGCATTTGGGTTGACTGTTTTCTTGCAGCTTATGACAATCACCGGCTTCTGGTTTGTTGGGCGAAATCTGGGTATTACAGCAAGCATCAAATATTACTACGTATTTTTCACGCTAACTTGGGTATTAGGGGCTGTGCCTGTTAGTATCGGGGGTGCCGTCGTGGTCGAAGGAATGCTTATGGTACTGTTTATTAATTTTGCTGGCGTGGCAAAGGAATTGGCTTTTCCTCTTGCTCTTTCTCAGAGATTTGTGTGGATACTCGCTTCGTTGCCTGGGGCGGTGATACATCTAATCGGTGCGCATTTGCCTAAAGACTTTTTTATTGACTATGATGAGTCGATAAATTAATATACAGTGTTCTTGATAAGATGCGGTTCTATAGGCAGCTTCAATAGAAAACAAATTAGCAAACTGATAACAGCAGAGGACCTGGTGTTAAGGATATGAGTGTTACGAGGCGCTTTAGAAGCTACTTTTTGCGTGGATTAGCGGTATTATTGCCGACTATTGTGACGATCGGGATATTCGTCTTTGGGTACAGGTTTATCCAGGAAAATATCAGCCGGCACATAGCATTCGGTTTACATTGGCTGATAAAATCCATTGCTCCCGAAGCCTTTGTTGAGCGCCTGGATTGGAAGTGGATGGGTATAGCTTTGTCCGCAGCCGGTTTTCTTGTAGCGCTTTTCATCGTTTTTATAGTTGGGGCGCTGTTAGCCAGCGTGGTTGGAAGGAGCCTGTGGCGAATGGTCGAAAAGTTCATAATGAATACGCCGTTTTTGAGGCAGGTCTATCCTTATGTAAAACAGATTACGGATTTTTTCCTTACACGCGAAGAAAAAAAGGAGCTGTTCTCGAGGGTTGTTGCGGTCGAGTATCCGCGGAAGGGTATATGGTCAGTAGGTTTTGTTAC
The DNA here is from genome assembly GCA_030619925.1 of Phycisphaerae bacterium. GTDB lineage: Bacteria > Planctomycetota > Phycisphaerae > Sedimentisphaerales > Anaerobacaceae > JAUXAL01. Next base: position 2,662 of record JAUXAL010000067.1, read on the forward strand.
CGGCTCCGGGATTGAGAAGGTCGTGGACAGCGTCAGAAAGGAATTTCTTACGATTCTTATACCCACTTCGCCGACGCCGTTTACCGGCTTTGTAATAATGGTGCCGAAGAAACAGACAATAGATTTAGATATGACAATAGAGGAAGCGTTGAGATTTACCGTCAGCGGCGGGGTTATAACGCCGGGTGAGGTGCTGGCAGTGGCTGGTTTGGCCGAGCCCGATCAGCCGGGTGAAGAATAAGAGCGGATTTTGCAGAACTCACGGAAAAAATAGTTAAGGAGAACAATTTTGCTTTTTACAATCAGCGGTAAACATATCGACATAACGGAAGCTATCAGAAGACACGCAGAGCAAAAGACTTCCAAGCTTCCCAAGTACTACAATAGTATCAATCAGGTTGAAGTGATTATAGACGGCAGTCAGGGCGGCAATGCCAGCGTGGAGATAATTGCCAGGGCCGAACACGGCAAGGTTTTCGTTGGTAGCGAAACAGGTGAAGATGCTTACCGCTGCATTGATATGGCCGTCCATAAGCTTGAACGGCAGCTCAGAAGAGTAAAGGGTAAGGAACGGAACCACAAACACATGGGCGGTGCAGAGCAGTTTTAAGTTTTTAGTTTTGAGTTTTGAGTTATAACCCAAAACAAAACACTCATAACTCAAAACTATTAAGGGATGACTTTGGGCGGATAAGATGAAATTTGCAGATTTTGTCTGTTTTGAGGCGGCGATTCCGGAGCTGCAGGCCCGCGACCGTGACGGTGTGATGGCGGAGCTTGTCTCGTCACTTGATAAAGCCGGTAAGCTCGGCAAGGGCAACCGTAAAGAAGTTATCAGGGCGGTGACAAAAAGAGAAAATGAAGCAAGTACGGGAATGGGTAGAGGCATTGCTGTGCCTCACGTAAAGCACAAAGCAGTTAAAGATGTAGTTGCTGTGATTGGGCAGTGTAGCGCTGGTATTGATTTTTCTTCTCTCGACAAACAGCCGGTTTATTCGGTGATACTTTTAATCAGTCCTGTGGATAATGCCGACAAACACCTACAGGCGATGGAGAGTATTTTTAAGCATTTGCAGCATGAGAAGTTCCGCAAGTTTCTCAGACAATGCCGGAGTATCTCGCAGATTGAAGATCTTCTCAGGGAGGCTGACGAAAGTGTGTTTGTATAGTAATGTAGATTTATAAGTATAAGGTGGGGGGACAGGGCCTTAAGATGCAGGCAGAGCAAGATTCGCTGGAGAAGGTGGTTTGTGAAGCGGATGTTGAGATAAAAAACGCAGATGGTCTTCATATGCGCCCTGCAATGCAGTTTGTTGATGTTGCAAACCAGTATGATTGTGATGTTACCGTCAGCAATGGCGAAAATAACGTTGACGGCAAGAGTATTATGCAGATGAGTATGCTCGCTGCGACTTGCGGCACCAAATTAAAAATTAAAGTTGAAGGTTCAGATGCCGAGAAAGTAATCGGTGTTTTGCGAGAGCTTGTGGAAGAGGAGATGTTCGGTGAGCCGCCGCCGTGAAATTGATTATTGATTATTGAAAACAATATTAACGGCTAATTATGGAAATAAAAAAGGGAATAGGTGTTTCTCCTGGCATTTCTATTGCGAAGTCGCTGATTATTGATTCCGAAGATTATCGCATTCCCCGCCGTTTAGTGAAGCCTTCGCAACGGACGACAGAAGTCCAACGTGTGAGGAACGCTTTTAAGGGTGCGATCGGCGAATTAACTGAACTTGAGGCGGCACAGGACCAGACCGAGGGGGGCAAGATAAAAGATATTTTTGCTGTGCATTTGCGATTCCTCCACGATAGAAGCCTGCGAAAGAGGATGACGGACCTGGTGCACGCCGAATCCGTAACTGCTGAGTACGCCGTATCTACGACCCTTCGTCAAATTGCGTCAGATTTTAGCAAGGTAAAAGACGCATATATCAGCGAACGGGCGGCGGATATTTACGATATCGAACGACGTTTGCTCAAACAGCTTCTTGGTAAGAAGCGTGAGGACGTCGAGCATCTGACCGAAGAGGTTACGATTGTTGCTCGAGAATTGAGCCCTACCCAAACCGCCGGGTTTAACAGGCAGTTTGTCAAGGGGCTTGCCAGCGATGCGGGTGGGCGCACAAGTCATGCTGCTATTGTCGCACGATCTTTGGGTATTCCGGCGGTGGTGGCGCTGGAAGACCTTACTGAATACGTCCGCGGCGGCGATACAGTTATTATCGACGGTAATCGGGGCATAGTTATTGTAAATCCGGATGACCAGACAGTGCAACAGTATCAAGAGTATGCCAAAGAATTTGCGGAGCTTGGGCACCGACTTGATGCGATAAAAGACATGCCGGCCGTGACCCGCGATGGCACGAAAATCACATTGTTGGGCAATATTGAATTTCCGGATGAGGCACAGCAGGTTTCGGAAAGGGGAGGACAGGGCATAGGACTGTACCGTACCGAGTTCCTGTATCTTAATACCGAAAGCGAGCCTACCGAAGAAGACCATTTCAAAGCCTATGCTGAAACTGTCGACGTCTTCGCCGATAGGCCTGTGATAATAAGGACTGTGGACCTTGGTGCGGATAAATATACGCAAAGCAAACGTTTTGCGCCTGAGCCGAACCCGTTTTTGGGGCTGAGGTCCATCAGGTTTTGCCTGCAAAACATTATGATGTTCAAGACGCAATTGCGTGCAATTTTGCGGGCGTCAGTTCTCGGCGAAGTTAAGATAATGTTTCCGTTGATTACGAATCTGCAGGAACTGATGCAGGCAAAGATGATTTTGCGCGATGTTATGGAAGACCTCGATGAAGAGTCCATAGCGTACAATAAAGATATCCAGATAGGCATTATGGTTGAAACGCCGTCGGCGGCTCTGATTGCTTATTCGCTCGCAAGAGACGTTGATTTTTTCAGTCTCGGAACAAACGACCTTACTCAATATACTCTGGCTGTTGACAGGGGCAACGAATTAGTTTCTGCGTTGTATTCGTCGGCGGACCCTGCTGTGCTTCGGCTTATCAGGACGGTTATTCAGGATGCGCACAAGGCACAAATAGACGTCCACGTTTGCGGGGAGATGGCTTCGGAGCCGGAGTACATTATGCTGCTGTTGGGGATAGGGGTTAGAACGATTTCACTCACTCCGCCGATGATACCGGAGATAAAGCAGATTATTCGCTCGGTCACGATGGAAGATTGCAACAACCTTGCGAGAAAAGTACTTGGTATGAACTCCGAAAGGCAGATCTCAAGCTATCTACGTAATGCTACGAGAAAGATTCTGCCGGAGGCCTTTTGATTGGTGAGTTGTGAGCGTTCGAGCGGCGGGGGCGTTAGCCCGCATCTGACTGCTGCGAGTGGTTGGAAGTCGTCTTAGTGAAGCCGAAAGTTTCTCCTATTGTCCGAATGCTTTGCCTGAAAACGAATATCGCAACAGAACCCGCGAGCACAAGATTCACTATGCGTTCAATGCTCAATGCGCCCGCAACTTCCCAATCTGCGCTGAGCACATCGTCCGTATAGAGGTACTGGACATACGGTAAGAACAGGCCCAATACGGTCATCGTAAAGTTGATTGTGCTTTCAAACAGTGCGACGACGGCGGAGTATTGAGGGACAATGTACATGCCGAGGCCGCAGAGGATGCAGAACCCATAATAGAGGCTCTTATACAGCGGCGTCGAGTCAAGAACATTCACCCGGACATTTACTCCCCAAATGTAATCAAGCAAAATGAATAAGGGCGTGATGTAGTAGTACCACCTCGCAATGGAATGTCTGTTGCCAATACTCATCGCCTCTCGCAGTTACAACTATCGTTTATTTGGTTTCCGCATAAGAGCACATAGAATATTGGTGTGCAGTGCACACCCTTCATTTTATCAATTCGTCAATTCCCGCTGATGCCGATGATATTATGGTCGGGATTGTCGGGAAAGGCAAGAGGTAAATCCGTCCCGCGTCGCTCGTGGGCCGTGCGACGGAGGCGAGATGGCTCGGCAAGCTCGGGATGACACGAAGCCGTGGCTCGTGACTCGTAGGGATGGGATTGTGGATGAAGGCCGCGAAAATAGGTAACTGTCCCTATTTTTCTGTTGTTTTTCGGGCGGAGATGGGTATAATGCCGAATTATATATGGGAACGCTGTCAGGGAGATATGCGTATAACAGTTTTGGACGAAAATTCCGGTGGCTTTGCCGCACATCTGTTGCGCGATGGCGATGCAAAATCCATCCTGGTGCTGGTTAAGTTCAAAATTCGGGCTAATCTGAGATTCCTTTCACACGCTGAAGTGCTTAAGGTTTTTCAGCGAGCCTGCGTCCGAACAGGTATAAAAATGCAATACAGTCAAGGTTTCAACCCTCGTCCGAAATTGTCTCTACCCTTGCCGAGAAGTGTGGGGGTGGAAACAGACGATGATTTGTTGTGCCTTCGGATAGACCGGGGCACAAGTGCACAAGCGCATAAGAGCATAAGTGACTTATGTACCTCAATGAAAACGAAGCTTTCGGAACAGCTACCGGAGAATTTTGAGCTTGTTTCGGTCGAGATGACAAAAGCGAAATCCGCACCTCAACCCCGGGCGGCAACGTACGTATTGGACGTGCGGCAGGAATATGTCAACGAGAAATTGAAGGCCCGAATCGAGCGCGTATTGGCGAGTGAAAGTCTCAATGTCCAGCGGAGAATACATGGAAAAGACTCAAGACTCAAGGCAGAAGACAGAAGACAGAGGACCGTGGATGTCAGAGGTTTTTTGGAATCTATTGAGTTGGATGAGAGAGGTATAGTTGTTGAATGTAAAATCAGTTCGGCTGGTTCGATACGCGTTGAGGAGATTTTGAAACTGCTGGAGCTGGATGTAGAGAATTTAGCAGCGCCGGTCAGGCGTACGAACGTGCAATGGAGAAGCAATTGACAATTTGCAATTGAATATTGACTATTGGAAAAGATGTTGGCACCTGAAAGCAATAGTAAATAGACAATAGAAAATAGTAAATACCCGCGGGGATACGAAAATGGCAAGAGAGATGCTTATAAATGTGGCTGAGAGCGAAGAGTACAGGGTGGCGGTAGTTGAGGATCGTTCGCTTGAAGAACTATACGTGGAAAGAGCAAGTTTGAGCAGCCACGTGGGCAATATCTATAAAGGCAAAGTGGCAAATATCGAATCCGGGATACAGGCGGCGTTTATAGACTTCGGTATAGGCAAAAATGGTTTTCTTCACATCAGCGACCTGCACCCTCGATATTTTCCCGGGGCGGGCAACAAGCAAGCTGAAAGCATTGGCCGGAGAAAGTCGCTAAAGGAGCGGCCGCCCATCCAGAATTGCCTTCGTAAGGGTGAGGAAATTGTGGTTCAGGTGACAAAAGAAGGCGTAAAGACCAAAGGGGCGACTCTTAGCACATATCTTGCTTTGCCGGGCAAGTATCTGGTTATGATGCCCTGGATGCGAAAGCACGGAGTTTCGCATAAGATTGAGGATGATGATGAGCGCAGGAGACTGCGGCAGATTCTTGAGGAGAGCAACCTGCCAAAGGGGCAAGGCTTCATTATCAGAACAGCAGGGCAAGAGTGCTCAAAAAGGGATATACAAAACGATTTGAGATATATGAAGCGATTGTGGAGGGCTATTGAGAAGCGGATAGAGACTGAAAAAGCACCCGGTGAGCTTTATCAGGAATCGGACCTGGTTATCAGGGCGCTAAGAGATGTGTTCAACATTAAGATAAGCAAGATAATATGTGATTCCGAAAGTGTGGTGCGCAAAATCAGAGACTTTCTTTTCATAGCTATGCCGCGGTTGAAACAAAGAGTAACCTATTATGACGGCAGGGTCCCGCTGTTCCACAAATACCGGATTGAGGACGAAATTGCTAAAGTCCAGTCTCGCACGGTTGCACTTCAAAACGGCGGCTCAATTGTAATTGAACAAACCGAGGCATTGGTGTCGATAGATGTCAATAGTGGACGATACCGCAGACAGAAAAGCGCTGAACAAACTGCTTACAAGAGCAATATGGAGGCGGCGTCTGAAATTGCCCGCCAACTTAGGTTACGAGACCTGGGGGGGTTAATAATCTGTGATTTTATCGATATGCGTAGTGCGAAACATCGCAAGGACGTGGAAAAAGCCTTTCGGGCTGCTGTCAAGGCTGACCGTGCTCGTTCGAGGATATTGGGGATAAGCAGGTTCGGGGTGTTAGAAATGACACGCCAGAGAATGCGTCCTTCGCTGCAATTAGCTACATATCTGGCATGTCCTCATTGCGCAGGTACGGGTTTTGTTAAGAGCCATGAATCGGTGGCTATCGAGATTATCCGGTTGTTAAATCTTTCGGCATCAAAAGAACAGATAAAAAGCATTGAGCTGTCTGTCTCGCCGGAAGTCGCTGACTACCTGCAGAATGTCAAGAGAACAGCGATTACGCAAATAGAGCAGCTTAGCGGCAAACGTGTGATTATTCATTCTACGGCGGATTACGCCGGCGAAAGACACGATTTGGTCTGTTATAATGAGCGGGGCAGTGTGGTAAAATTATAATATGGGTCTTTGAATGAGCGTGTGCCTCAAGGCGGTGGAATAATGACACGTGAAAAAATAATAGACATTTTAAGAGAAGAGCTGACATATCTTGCTTCTGAATATGGTGTAAAACGAATAGGTCTGTTTGGCTCTTGTGCAAAAGGGGCACCGACGGAAGGCAGTGATATAGATATTCTGGTCGAGTTTGAAAAACCGATAGGGCTTAAATTTATTGAGTTTGCAGAATATCTTGAGAGACTGTTGGGTAGAAGAGTCGACATTCTAACACCTGCCGGCATAGAGTCCATAAGAATTGAAAGAGTAGCTAAAAATATTAAAGAAAGCATAGTTTATGTCTGAAAGAGCTGATATAGATTTTCTTTCTGATATTAAAGAAGCTATTCTAAGAATAAACACCTACGCGAAGGATTTAGGTTATGAACAGTTTTTGCAGGATAAAAAAACGCAGGATGCCGTGATTCGTAATCTTGAAATCATAGGCGAAGCGGCAAAAAGTATATCTGGCGGATTAAAGGGAAAACCCCCCCCAAATGTCTTGGAAGGATTTAGCAGGCTTAAGAGATAAACTCATACATCATTATTTCGGCGTGAATTTTGACATTGTATGGAAGATAGTTAAAGAAGAATTACCACAGGTACTCTCGCAGCTTGAAGAAATCTTAAAAAATGAATAATCTAAAGCCGGTAATTTTGAAGTGGGTCATTCCAAACGAATATTAAATAAAAGGATGTTCCAAATGAAGGCAGTGAAAATAAGAAAAATTGTACTTGGCTTTCTGTTTTTGACGGTTTTCTTCTGTTTTACTGCGTCATGCTTAGCACAAACAAGGGATTTCTGGCTCAAAATAGAACGGAAGGGAACGGGTTTTGGTTATGAGCACATCAGTATCCGCCAACTTGAAAACGGATATTTTGAATATAACCTGGATACACACATGAAAATGGATCTCTTGGGGCTCAAGGATGACATCATTCAAAATGGTACTTACATTGTAGACGCGAATTTGCTGCCCATCTCCTTTGACCTGCGTCTCAAATCTCGAGCCAAGGGTGAGCATGTCACAGGAAAATATGCTGATGGGCTAATGCACTCGACTATTACGTATGCAGATGGCGATGTGCTTACACGTGAGGTTCCATTTAAGGACACTTATTTTGCAGTGGTTCTTGGGAATTTGATTCTCAAGCGCGAGAAGGAGAAGATTTTCAACCTCAAGATTTTTGACACCGAGGGTCTGATTGTAGTTAATGCTCAAGTAGAAGTTAGCAAATCTGATGCAAACGAGGTCGAAGCGGCTGTCACTGATGTCTTAACAAAGGAGTATCACATTGATCGCCAGGGAACTATTAAACAAATTGAATTTGTTGAGTTACATATTCGAGCATATCTGACCGATGCTGAGGACGCTCAGAATATAAGCTATCTCAACACAGCCGATGGGTATACTTTAACGGTGGAGAGCAAGAAATCCTTTCCCAATGTCTACAAGGTCACTCAAGCACAGATTCAGGTCAGGTGGAAAGATATTCCCTTTGAGGAATTTAATTTTGAAGATAACCGACAGAAGGTAATGAAAAAAGCATCAACGAACGGTGAATATGAAGTATTTCTGGAATTTAGTAAGGCAAAGCCTGCTTCAAAGGGAATAACAGCTCCGGTAGTTGATGAGAAATTCGCTCCTTTTTTAAAGGATACTGATTTTATTAAGCCGAGTGACCCCACGATTCAGCGACAGTTAGCCGAGATTCGAGGAAATGAAAAGGATGCGTTCACCATAACCCAGAACATTCTCCATTGGATTTCTGCCAACATAACACCGGATTTCGTTGCTGAAACCCTCACCGGGCCTGAGGTGCTCAAAAAGAGAAAGGGAAAATGTTCGGAGTATGCCATCCTTTTTGCCTCTCTCGCACGGGCAGCGGGAATTCCAACTAAAGTGGCTTTGGGAGAGCAAAATATTGGAAACCGATGGATGGGACATATGTGGAATGAGGTTTGGTTAGGGCAGTGGATGACGGTAGATGCCGCTGCAAGTATTTTCGTTACAGGGCCTTCTCTTGTGAAATTCGTGGACAGCCCTACGGTTATGGGTACTCAACGCGTCCGCAATAAGTTGGTAGACAATTTAAGCCTGGAGATTTTGGACTTTACGGAAGAGGAGACAGCGACCACCACCGAAATAAAAACGGGGATTTTCGATGGCACTTACTTTAATAAGGACTTTGCTTGCAAAATTTCTGCACCGGACACGACATGGGACATCACTGTAGAGAAAAAGATGGGCATTCCAACGGTCCTGATAAAACCAAAGGAAGAAGAAAATGTTACGTTTGCCCTTGTGCTTTTCGCTCTGCCACCAGGGATGTCAGCCAAAACTATTTTGGATACACGGGTCAATGCTATCTCAGGGATGGTGAAGAATTTCAAAAAGCTGGAAGAAGGAGAGAGCAAAATAGCAGGACGGAAAGTTCCGAGGGTAGTATTCCAGCAGTCTGCGAAAGATCAATTGATTTTGGTTAATGAGAACTGTCTGTTGGTGGAAGGTACCAATGGGTATCTATTTGCATTCATTACTCCAGAAGATCGCTTTATAGAATTAAGGGCAAGTCTGCAAAAAAGTCTCGAAAGTTTTGAGATAGTGAAATGATATCTAATATTGAGAGGTCAATAATAAGTGGAATTCGACCTTGACTATGCACGAAAAGTAATCGAGGCCGAAGCGGAGGCGATAAATTCTATTACGCCGATTGTTGATGCGTCTTTTGCCGAAGCAGCAAAGATGATTTATAACTGCAGCGGCTCCTGTATAGTAAGCGGGATAGGTAAAGCCGGCATAATCGGGCAAAAGATCAGTGCGACTCTGGCTTCGACCGGCACGCCCAGCCATTTCCTTCATCCTGTTGAAGCCATCCACGGCGACCTCGGCAGGTTACGCGAAAACGATGTAGTGATAGTCCTAAGTTATGGCGGCGAAACGGACGAAGTTACCCGGCTGATAAATCTGGTCAAGCAATTAGAGATTAAACTGATTGCAATAACCGGTGACAGCGACTCAACTCTGTGTAAGCACAGTGACGTGGCGCTATGTATGGGTCAGATGAGCGAGGCCTGCCCGCTCGGCGTTGCCCCAAGTGTTTCTACTACCTGTATGCTGGCAGTTGGTGACGCCCTTGCCTTTACCGTTATGAAGGCACGCAATTTTAGTGTTGAGGATTATGTGAGGTTCCATCCCGGCGGTTCGCTCGGCGGCAGGTTGATGACGGTTGAACAATCAATGATGTTCAAGCCGGGCGAAAAATTGCCTGTGGCGGCGGTTACTGACACAATAGAACAGATGCTGGAAAAAACAAAAAATGTAAAACGGCACGGGGCTGTGATGGTTGTTGACGAAGATGGCAGGTTGGCCGGGATAATTACCGATGCAGACCTTCGACGTTCGGCGACCAAAGAAGGACCCCGCGCTTTTGAATTTAAAGCCGGCGACGTTATGACGGTCGATTGCAAAAAAATAAGGGCCGACGCTCTCGCTGCGGAGGCGACAGCTATTTTCCATAAGTATAGAATTGATGAGCTTCCGGTGGTTGATGCGGATAACAGGCCCGTTGGCTTAATCGATGTACAGGATATCGTAACGATAAAAGTTGTGGGATAAATAAAAGGGATACTCGATACTGGATGCTCGATGCTCGCAGGAAAGGCAAGCCAAGTATCAAGAGCCGAGCATCGGGAATCGATATTACTGTGGCAAATCTTGCGGACATAGAAATGTTAGCTATGGATGTTGACGGCGTTTTGACGGACGGGACGCTGATAATTAATAGCGACGGCAGTGAAAGCAAATTTTTCAATTCGCTCGATGGCCATGGAATTCGGATGTGGCAAAGAGCGGGACTGAAGGTCGCTTTGGTCAGCGGCAGGGCGTCGGAGCCGACAAGACACCGGGCCGAACAATTGCAGATAGAATATGTGTTTCAGGACTGTCACAATAAACTGCCTGTACTTGAGAAATTGCTCGAGCAAATCGGTCTTTCGCCGGAGAAGGTTGCCTATATTGGTGATGATTTGACGGATTTACCGATAATAAGATACGTTGGGTTTGGAGCGGCTGTTGCCAATGCGGTTGATGAAGTTAAGCAATATGCCGATTATGTAACCACTGCCGCCGGTGGTAGCGGTGCTGTGCGGGAAGTGATAGAATACATTTTGAAAAATTCCGGCAGATGGCAGAAGCTTATGCAGAGATATTTGCCGTAACGTCTGCAAAACTGTCACTTCTTCGGCAAGCTCAGGACAGGCTTTGAGCGAAGCGAAGGAATGACATTATGGATTTGTTATGGACTTTAGGTTGCGAAAATTCGTTGTAGGGTTTATTTCGGTGGCCGCTGTGCTTGCAATCTATCTGCTCTACAGCCTCATAAGCAAAACACCTGCGATTGATATCGATACGGGAGCCGAATTCGTTGAGACTATTGCCGACAGCAATGTCGGCGAGTTTGGCGGTGAAATTGGCAAGATCGGCGGCGTTGGAGTTGAAGGTCTTAGAAACCCTGTATACCAGCACCGCAATAAGAATGGACAAATCGACAGGGAATTCGGATTCGATGAACTTCTGCACAGGATGGAAGACGTCTGGGAAGTCGAAAAGCCGTGGATGAATGTTTATCAGCGCAGTTTTGAATGTTACATCACGGCTGACAGAGGGACAACTCGGCTTGAAACTGCTGTTGGCAGGCCTTCTCCGAAGGACGCAACATTTACCGGAAATGTAGTTATTCATTTTATACCTGCCAAGGGGGGTAAGATTAAAGAAAGCTTTATTTATCTTGACGATATTGTTTTTCTGAGCGAAAGGTCACAATTTTCAACAGGCGGCCCGGTCAAATTTGTTTCAGAAGATGCTCAAATGCTCGGTACCGGTCTGGAACTTGTTTATAATGACCAGATGGAGCGCCTTGAATTTTTCAGAATAATTGATTTGGAGAGTTTGCGTCTAAAAAGGTCGCAGATGGCTTTTCTTCCGGGTGCGAAGAAGCAAGCCGACAGAGAAGCCGATGCCGGCGGCCAGGCCAGAACACAACAGCCGGACGAACCTGCTATGGCTGGTGACCGTCAAAAGGCAGAGGCATTGCCAACAACCGGCCAACGGGCAATCGGACAGACGGCAGGCCAATACTACAAATGTGTTTTTGTTAAAAACGTTGTCATCGACACCCCTGAGCGATTGGTTTTCGCCGATGAAGGAATTTGCATCAACGACATTTTCTGGTCGGGGGCCTCAAGTGATAAATCCGAGGAAGCTGAAATCGGTGGTATAGATGACACAAAGACAATTGGTGGAGCCGCCGATAGCGTCGGTGCGGATAACACCGAGATAAACAATGCCACTGTTTCAGAGCAAAGCGAGCCGAATGGATTGCGCCAAGAGTTTGTCGATATAGTCATTACCTGTGACGGCGGTGTTGTCGTTACGCCGATGGACTCTTGGCAAGCAGCAGAGAATTTTACTCAGGCTGGTATCGAGGCAACCGGCGGCGGCCAACGGCTGAAAAAGTTTGATGATACCACAGGGCGAACTACGTTCATTGCCCGAAGAATCGACCATAGTGCAGCGACCGGTGATACTGTTGCCAGTGGTCCGTCGGAGCTTACATTTTACAGCGACGCCGCTTTGCAAAAGAATCGCAAACCGCCTACCGGCGCAAGTGATGTAACCAGTGCCGAAACCGAGGAAACCGCCGTTGCGATAAAGATAACCGCCCAGAAAGAGACCAGATTTATCGCAGACTCAAATCAGGTTATCTTCGAAGGTGATTGTTTGTGTACAATGCCGCAGGCGGGCTTAAGCAAACAGGAAAACGCAACGCTTTCTTCGCCGAAGCTTACCGTAAATTTACCCGAAGAGGAGTCTGAACAGTCATCTGCTTTGCCCGATGTCTTTGCCGCTGGGCCGGCAGAGCTTACCTTCTACGTGGATGATTTTGGCGGTGCGCGAACAAAAAAAACACCGGTTCCTGCGAAAATAACCGCTCAGAAACAGGCCCGGTTTTTGGCGGCGTCAAATCAGGTCATTTTTGAAGGCGACTGCCGGTGTACAATGCTCCGGGAAGACCCGAATGTTCTGACAAAGTACATACTCTCGTCACAACAGCTTGTTGTGGATTTGCCCAAAGATACAAATGACCAATCTTCTACATCGACCGCCGGCGTTGAACATCTGACCGCCACCGGCGGAGTGGTCAGGCTTGCAACCGTCAAAACAGCAGGGGTAAAAGAAGGGCAAAACGGGAGCCCGGAAAAGTTGCTCGGTGGCATTGAGCTGAAATGTCGCAGGTTCGACTATGACGCCGGCCAGGAGTTATTTGTGGCTACCGGGCCGGGGAGCATAACACTGGACAATTCGACAGTCGCCGAGCCGAATGAGCAGAGGGGCGGATTCAGTTTGAAGGGGCCGTGCTGGGTGATTGTAGAGAAATTTGACACTTTGAAGTATTTTTTGGAAGCAAATCGAATTGTTGTTGAGGCCGAGTTAGCCGAAAGGCTGGTCGTTAATTATTTCCCAATTAGAGAAGGTAAATTTACAGAGCATATTATAGTCAGTGCCGGTCATGCAGAAGCCGACCTTGTACAAACCGCTGACGGTCAAACCGAACTTTCGGCGTTGACTGCTTTAGACCGAGTTACTTACGAAGACGAGGATAATGAATTCGTAGGCAGTGAACTGTTCTATGACCACAAAAAGTCTGTAATGAAGGTTAAGGGCGATGAGCTTCAGTCGTGCTATTTCAATGGTGCACTTGTTGAAGAGATTGAACTTAACTTAAGGACCGGCAAAGTCAAAGCTAAAGTGGTCGCGCCAGGCGCGTTGCAGATAAACAGGTAGCGGACATGAAATTCCAAATCCGAAGCACGAAACTATGAAAAGCACGAAGCACGAAATTCGAAGCACTCCGCAGGACACTTTGTGGTGGAAACAAATTCGAAATTCTAATGACCAAATGACCAAAACGTTTAGAATCTATAACAGTACGGTTTTAATGGTCACCCCGAGCGGAGCCGAGGGGTCTGTTTGAACAAACCCGCGAAGCGGCTCCTTGTAAAATACCATGTTAGTTGTACCAATCCTGACTTAGGTCATTCCATTCAGGATTCAGTGAGTCAATAAGTTCCACCTTTTTCTCACGCCTCCATGCCTTAATTTGTTTTTCTCGGTTAATGGCCGAAGTAGGCTCACTCATTGTTTCAATGTAAAGCAGCCGATCAATATTGTATTTATCAGTAAAGCCAGCAATCAAATGGTTCTTGTGCTCGTAAACCCTTTTCTTGATGTCGCTGGTTAGTCCTATGTAAAGAGTTCCGGATTTACTGCCCATTATGTAGACATAAAATGTTTTCATATTAACATTGTAGCTACCATGAGGTATTTATAAAGGAAGAAGAAGTTAAATAGATTTCTCGGCTCCGCTTCGCTTCGCTCGAAATGACGGGGGGCGGTTTTGCTGCGCTTTGCTTGTAATGACAAAATGTGTTATGCTTTTGTAAGAGAAGCACCTGTACGAACATTTGCCTCAAAATTGCTCAGTTTGTGTAATCAGGTACAAAGCTGTTGTAAATCGCCTATACCTAACTCACTGAGCCGTGCAACGATCTTTTCAGCCTGGGTCAGTTGGTCGGCATCGTAGGAGTTTGTCACGGCAATAGTGTGCATTCCTGCCGCCTTTGCGGCTTCGAGTCCCCAATGTGAATCTTCGATAACAATGCACTGTTCGCCTGAAATGAGATCGTGGCGTTCGTGGTTGAGTTTTTCGAGGGCTAACAAAAATCCCTCCGGGTCCGGCTTGCCTTTTGTTACCTGCTCGGCAGAAACTATCACCGCAAAGAAATGACGCAGCCGGGCCTCTTCCAATATTAGTTCGATCTCCGCCAGCACCGCCCCCGAGCATATCGCCATTAGTATGTTGTTTTGCTCGAGCATTTTCAGGAAATCGCGGACGCCTTCAATTATCCTGCCTTCGGCTTTTGCCAGCTCTTCAAATATTTGGGTTTTTTGTTTCATAAGATTTGCGATTCGTTGGTCGTCGAGGGCGAGCTGTCTTTCGTCGGCAACCAGCTTAAAGCACTCAAAGTCGGTCAGACCCAGATAATCTTTGTAATAAGCCTTTGTTGTTATCTCGACGCCATACTGCTGCGCTAACACCCGATTAAAAGAGCGTAGATGTAGAATCTCGGAATCAGTTATTACGCCGTCAAAATCAAATATAACCGCTCGAAGCATAGTTAGTGAATTAGTTGATTAGTTAATTGGTGAATTAGTTTTTTTGAAAGTTCGAATGTAAGAACTTATTCCTTTTGATAATCCTTCATATTCTTCATCCAGGTTAATAAATACTTTCTTGTCAATATACTTTAGCCCTAAAGCCGCTCTCAAGTGACTTCTTGTTTCTTGACATTCTCCACGGGATGTATAAAGAACTCTTGCTTTATCAGCAAAATAATATCTGCCGTGCGCTTCGGCAATATTTGCAATAACAGAGTTAGCTGCATCTCTCATTTGCCTGGACAGGCCATATTTTTCTTCCTTTGGAAATGTTGCAGTTATCTTGTAGATCTCCATTAGAAGTGCGTACCCCTTTTTCCATATATTCAACTCATAAAATCCTTTAGCCATCTGGCCTCTTAACCAACTAATCTCTAATTCACTAATTCACTAATCCACTAATTCGCTAACCGGCCCGACCAGGGCTTCATAATCTGTGAATGTTGACTTATCGCCGGTGCGAATCAGCTCTGCTAAGGCCGCTATCCTTGGGGCATTTTTGGTAATGTACCTTCGGGCAATCATTGCCTTGCGTTCTTTCATAGGTATTGTTTTGCCGTTACCGGCGGGGCTGTCTTCGGCTACGGGGAATTCGGTATCCACTTTTGTACTGGCCTGGCCGCACAATAAGAAACCAGTAATCAAATCTATTGCGATATCGACCAACGCTCTGCCGTAAAGATCCATGTATTCGTTGCCGTTTTCCTTTACAAAGGTAACGGAGTCTTTTAATTGTTTTGTTCCTTCGGCAAGCTTTTCGAGTAAGTCTTGTACTTGGGCATCATAATTTTGTTCGGCAAGGGCGGTGATAAATTTCTCGAATGTCCCGCTGCAAACACCACGAACCGCAGCGACGATTTGCAACTGGCTTGTTCCTTCGTAAATGGTTGTAATCCTGGCATCGCGAGCATGGCGTTCACAGGGGTAATCTCGCATATAGCCGCTGCCTCCGAGTACCTGAATCGAATCGTAAGTAACTTTGTTGCACATCTCTGAGCAATAATATTTGCTCATCGGCGTCAGCATTGCCGCATATCTTTTGTATTTTCGGCAGTCGTTCTTGAGTTGTTTGGCTTCGGCTTTATCTTCGGGCGGGTTGGTTTTAAGTCGTTTTGCATATCCGATTTCTATATCAACCACCCGCGATGTTTCATACAAGAGCGCTCGGCCGGCTTCTATAGCGATTTTCATATCAATCAGCATATCGCGCACAGCCGGCAGCTTTTCAATAGCCACTGCGAATTGTTTCCTTGTGGCGGCGTAATCGCGGGCAACGCGAAAGGCGGCTTCGGCGATGCCGACCGATTGGGCCGCAATGCCGATACGAGCGCCGTTCATCAGGCTCATAACGTATGTTACAAGGCCGCGTTGGCGTTCGCCGATTATCTGGCAGGGCGTGTTGTCAAAGAATATTTCGCACGTTGGTGAGCCGTGGATGCCCAGCTTATCTTCCAGCCGACGAATATTCACTGTGGGACCTCTGTCGCAGACAAATAGACTAAGGCCCAGGCCTCCGCTTCTGTCCGGCTCGCTGCGGGCCAGCACCAGCAGCACCTCACCGCAGCCGTTGGTTATGAACCGCTTTACGCCGTGCAGGAACCAGCTGCCGTTGTCGCCCTGAAAAGCGCGGAGCTTGACCGACTGCAGGTCGGAGCCGGCGTCGGGTTCTGTCAAGACCATCGCGCCGGTCACTTTGCCGGCGGAAAAATCGTGTAAATATTTCTGCTTGATTTCTTCCAATGCAAACGCGTTGATTGTCTCGGCGATTCCCTGCAGGCCGAATATATTCATAAGTGCCGCGTCGGCACGCGAGAGAATCTCGATAGCCATCGAGTAAACGAGATTTGGGAAATTCAACCCGCCGAACCGATAGGGCAGTGTAAAACCCATGACTTCAGCCTGGCCGAGCTTTTCGATAGACTCGCGTATTGGCTCTGCATAGGTCACTGTCCCATCTTCGTTAAGAGTATTGCCCTGGCGGTCCACGTCTTCGGCACGCGGGGCAATGAAGTCTGCACTTAGTTGGCCGAATGAATCCAGCACCATATCGTAATTCTGGATTGCTTCATCGGCGTTAGCCGGGGCATAGTCGAAATCAGTTGAAAACCTGAAGTTCTCCTCACAGATTTCAGCCAATTCGCCTGGTTCTGTGTGTTTGAACAAAAATTGTATGTCGTCGTTATCCCTGTAAAAATTTGACATTTTCGATTCTCGATTCTCGATACTAGATTCTCGTTTTATGACCACCCTCTACTGACTTAATGAAATTGGATATCATCTTGCCAAGGTGGTCGTACTCTTCGCAAAAATACTCGTATCTTTCCGCATCCTTCAGTGATTTAGTTTCATATAGAGTATCCAGATGGCTTCGAGTCTCATCACAAGATGCTATAGAATAAGTAAGGAATTTGATGAACTCCTGCTTATATCTGCGTCTTCCAAAGCCTTCAACTATATTATTTTTAACTGATTTACTCGATTTTCTTGTTTGGCTTCCTTCCTCATATAACTCAAACTTAGGCAGCTTCAAACTCATCTCGTGAATTTCTATTGCCAGTTTATGGGCTTTCTTGTAAATCTCCAAATCTCTATAACTCTGATACGCCACAGGTATTCTCCATCTACGAGTATCGAGTATCGAGCATCGAGTATCTCAACTTTTTCCTTTAACCGCTTTCATCATCTTCGGCACAACGTCATTTAGGTCGCCGACTATCTTGTAATGAGCAACCTGGAATATAGGTGCATCCGGGTCGTTGTTGATAGCGACGATTTTTTGGCTCTGTGACATACCGGCCTGGTGCTGGATTGCACCGCTGATTCCGACAGCTATATACAAGCTGGGCCGTACCGTTGTCCCTGTCTGGCCGACCTGATGGTCGCTGTCGATAAAGCCCAGGTCAACCGCTGCTCTGGTGGCCGCCGGCGCTGCACCGAGGCAATTTGCCAAATCCCATATTAGTTTGAAATTGTCTTTGCTGCCTACGCCTGCTCCGCCGGCAACGATTATCCTTGCCGCCTTGAGGTCGACTTTTTTTAGCTGTTTGTGCTCGGCGAGAATCTCCAGAGGTAACTCCTGCTGGGCGAGTTTGGTGCTCTCTTCTATGATCTCGCCTCGGCGTGTTACATCCGGCTCCGGGGTCGGCATTACACCTTCCCGCACAGTGGCCATTTGCGGCCAGCGGTCGATATTTATGATGGTGGCGATTATATTTCCGCCGAAAGCCGGTCTTATCTGGAACAGCAGATTCTTATGGAGCTTTTGGTCCTTCACTGTTTTGTGGTCGCCGATTTGCAGGTCGGTGCAGTCAGCGGTAAGGCCGGCCTTGGCGGCGCTTGCAATCCGAGGAGCCAAGTCCCTGCCGGTCGTCGTTGCTCCGTAAAGCACAATCTGCGGCTTATACTTATGAATTAAATCGAACATTACCTTTGCGTAGCTGTTTGTCTGGTAGGCTCGCAGCAGTGGATGCTCAACCAGATATACCTTGTCGGCACCGTAGTGTACTAATCTTGTTGCAAGTTCTTTGACGTTGTCGCCTAAGATAGCTGCAGCTAATTTTACGCCGAGCATATCGGCGAGATGCTGAGCTTTACTCATCAGCTCGATTGGTGTATCCGCTAATTGCCCGTTATGCTGCTCGGCAAAAACCCAAACTTCACCTGACCTATTCACGCGTATCATAATTGAGTCACCATTTAAGAATATTAGACACTAACCCAGTGCCGTTTCTATTAAGTTTATATAACTACTACTGTTCTGTCATTCCGGCCTTGAGCCGGAATCCAGAAATAAGAAAATGGATTCCCGCTTTCGCGGGAATGACAAAATGTGACAATTACTTTTTAGAAACGCCACTAAGCTATAATTTCGATATTTTTTTATTGCTTCACGCTATTACCTTGTCTTCGATCAACTCGTGTATCATGTCTGAGACGCCTTTTTCGTTCGGCTCAATGTTTTTGCTTTCCTTTGCGGCCAGAACGACACTTTGGATGCGGTGGACTTTAGTTGGTGAGCCGCTTTGGCCGCACCAGCTCAAATCCGCGCCGACAAGGTCCAGGTCCCATTGCTTGATTAGCAATCCCTTGTCGCTTAATTCACTACATTTCTTCTCAATCAGCTTCTTAATTTTCGCTTCACTGACTTCTAACTTCTGACTTCTGACTTCTCTCTCTGCTTCAACCGGCGTGCATGCGTTTTTATATTTCATCATTTTTTTTGCGGCTGCGACTCTCGGTTCGTTTGCCTGGCTGGTAACGGTCATCAGGACCGGCAGGGTGGTCTGCACCTGCTGCCAGCCCTTTCCGATGTTTCGGCGGACCGTTATGGTTTTGCCGTTAAGTTTTGTAAGCTCTTCGACGTAAGTAATCTGCGTAATGCCCAGTTTCTCTGCCAACTGCGGTCCTACCTGTGCGGTATCGCCGTCGATGGCCTGTCTGCCGCAAAGAACGATATCGTAATCGATTTTTTTGACGGCACAGCTCAGGATATAGCTGGTTGCCAGGGTGTCACTTGCGGCGCATCTGGTGTCGGTTATCAGGATTGCATCGTCAGCTCCGCGGAAAAGCGAGTCGCGAAGAATTGCAGCAGCCGCTGGCAGTCCCATCGTGATAACTGTTACACGGCCGCCGAATTTGTCCTTGATCTGCAAAGCCAATTCGAGGGCGTTGAGGTCTTCCGGATTGAAAATAGCCGGCAGGGCGGAACGGTTAACGGTGCCGTCATCGTTCATAACCCGGCCTGTAATCCTTTTGGTGTCAGGAACCTGCTTAATCAGAACAACGCAGTTGTAAGCCACCTGTTTTCTCCTTGTCAGTCGTTATGCTAATTAGTTTCTGTTGTGGAAAACAAAAACCGACGATGTCTCCCCTGCGAGGGACCCCGCCTTGCGGGAACCCAAAGCAGGGGTCCAGAGCGAAAAAGCTGGATTCCCGCTTCCGCGGGAATGACACTTCGCAATACGACATACACTCGCATCCCCTTGTCTGCTGTCGCAGACAGCAAAGGGGGTAACGCGAGTG
>JAUXAL010000087.1 GCA_030619925.1 Phycisphaerae bacterium
GCTACTGGAAGCTGTGGCGGTTACGTTCCCGACGGCATAAGCGAAGGGCTCAGTCGTGAAACTCCAGAGGCTGCCTTCGTATACCGTATAGTCTGGCGGTCCATTGACCTCATCGACGCGCCAGTAGTAAGTGGTGCCGAATTCAAGGCGTTGGGGCGGAGCATAGCTGTTGGCATCCTGGGCGATGCCGCCAACGCCGTCGTTGACGTCGCTGAAGTTCTCACTAAAGTAAACTTTGTGCCCACTGACTGCCGGCGCAAATTGTCCCGCCGTCCAGCCAAGGACCACTTCTCGCGGCACATCTGTCGTCTCATGCTCAGGACTTGGCTTAGAGGCCACACCAGGAAGAATACCTTTCATGATCTGTTTAATCTCTGCCTGCGTCAGCGCATTATGGTAGATGCGCACGTCGTCGACGTCGCCGTCGAGTGGGTTCCCGCCGGGGGAGGGTGAGTTGAAGCCGATTGCTTCGGAGTTTTTACCAATAAAGCCATAACGGAGATTGCCACTGCCCCATGTCGCGCCTTGCGTTGTCGAAGGCTCCGGTTCACCGTCGATGTAAATCGTCGCCAGTCCATTGTCATAGACACCGCATACGTGGTGCCACTCTCCGTCGTCCACGCGCGTGACGCTGCCGTAGTCAAGTATTCCGCCGGCCTGCAAATCCCAGCCAACCTGGCCGTCGCCAGCGCCTTCGCCGTTGATCTCTAGGCGCCAGTACTCGTTGCGGTCAAACGAGACAATGTACTGGCCACCCGAACTGCTCGTGCGAATCCAGGCACAGACGCTCACTTCCGGAAAGCCGGAGCCTTCATAGTGCATTTCCTGAATCGCCACGTAGCCGCCGGCCTCAAGGTTGAGCGCACCGGCGCCTATCTTTCCCGGCACCCACACTGGGTTGTTAAAGAGGGTGCCATGATAGTTATTGCCGGAAGAATCAAAGGCAGTGTCACCACTACCCTCATCGAGCTTCCAGTGCGCTACCAGATCACCCCAAGTATTACTGGCAGCGCCCAGCACCAAAACAAAAGAAGTTAAAAGAATCAATTTTTTACACATAATAGTCCTCCTTCAAAAAGCCAATATGAACGGTTAATTGAAATGCAAAAAAACTTTACTCTGCAGCACAAAGTCCGTATTACAGCTCTGTGCCTCGCATAATAAATCCTCCTCTATCGAAAAACCACAAAGATTCCACAGGTCAGAGGAGCAAAACATACGGGGCTAATCTATTCTACTTATACTAAATTAGCCACCTTCTCGTCAACGAAAATCTCAAAAATTTATGCAAAACGGACCCGACAACCAGCAGCCACCCCCCATCATACCCATGCAGTCATCACGGCTGCTGCAATGAAGCGTGGCAAGCACGTTTATACCCAGATGCCTCTGGCGCATGACGCATGGGAGATCCGGCTCGGCCTGGTGCTGGAGAGGTCGTATCATCCCTCCTATCATCCGTACAATTAGCGGGGCTGGCGGGACTTTGACACGGGTGCTCTCGGGGCCATGGGCTGCCACGTCATGGATGGCGCCTTCTGGGTGCTGAAGTTGGCCGATGCCACGATTTTCACTATCGAGGCTGACTCGACCGGACTAACAGCCGAGTGTTACCCCCGTGGCTCCTAATCGCGCGCGGCCACGACGACCTCTTCGGCGGGTGAGAGTGGCTGACCTTGCGCGCCACTCAGGCAGAGCACCTCCCCACTAAGGGTCGACACATAGAGCCGTCCATTGGCTGCGATGAGACCATCGAACCGCGGGACGAAATCGAGGCGGTAGGCGGCGAGTTTCTCTCCGTCGTCTCGAGACACGGCTACCAGTAACGCGCCGCGCTTGCCCTCGAAGGCAGCCGATTGCTCGGCAAGCTTCTTCTGTGTCTTGGGGTCGAGCAGTGTCTTGACGGATTCCTCTTCGTCTTCCACATCGGGCGGACCCGCGACGAAGACCGCGTTCTCGGTCAGCACCATGGAGTTGACCTGTACCGAAATGTCATCGGACCAGTCCGGGACGAATCGCGTGACCGGCAGAGTCCGCGACCCGACGCGCTTGCCGCCTTTCTTGACCGCTTTTCGCTCGGTGCCCGCCTTGACAATCTCCGGCTGTTTTTTCGCGGCGAAAAGGTGGAACTCGAGCGGCGTCGTCCAGCGGTAATACTGCCAGAGCCGACCGTAGCCGTAGACCGTTTCGTCGTCGAACACGAGCGGCCGACCAGCGGGAATCACCCGACCGGCTTGGTGGTAGCCGCCGGCGCCCGACGCCCAAGCGCGGCCGTAGCCCCAGTATGTCCGGTGCCATAGAGAATCGTCGAGGAAGCCTGTGGGGCAGAAGAGGTGCAGGTCATCGCCCTGCTGCTCCTTGACCGGCACGTAGGTGACGAACTTGCGCTTGCCTTGCAGGTCGAACGGCAGAGAACGCATGTACACGTACCTGCCATCGCTCGACAAGATATCGGGCAGCGCCACGGGCATGTTGAGACCTTGGATGTGAACCTGGAGGTTCTCCTGGGTGTCAGGGTCCTTCTCATCGAGGATCGTCTCGGAGAGCTTGCGTCCGGTCTTCGGGTCGAGACGCAGCAGCCGCAGCCCGCCGTCGAGGAACATCGAGCGGCCCGCGACGCAGTAGAGCACATCGTTCTGCACCAACACGCTGCCGTGCACCGGCCATAGTGACTCGAGCTGATCGAAGGCCATCATCCGCTGGTCCTCCGGCGCGGCGCGATACCGCCACACGAGCTTGCCGTCGCTTGCGTTCAGGCAGTAGACGTGGCCATCGGCGGACCCGAACAGTGCATGGCCCTGCCAGACCGTCGGCGGCGAGTCGACACGACCATCGGCCGTGAAGCTCCACACCTGCTGCCCCGTGGCGGCATCAAGCGCGTGCACGCCATGGGCATCGACCGAGGCGACGAACAGCTTGCCGTCGGCGACGACCACCGTGCTGAGCTTGCCGCCCAGCTTCGCGCCCCATGTGCGCTTCAGGTCGGTCGGCTGGACCGTTGTCTTCACGGCCCCGCTGCGCTCGGCATCATGCCGGAACGTCGGCCAATCATCTGGTTGCAGAGCTGAGACCCGAGATGCAAGGCGTGCGCCGTAGGCGGGTCCGCGCGTGAGGCGCTCGGCGTCCGGCACATTGCGACGCGGCTGCATCGTCGGCGAGGGCGGCGCTAAGGCGGTGAAACCGTAGAGTTTTGCCTCGATGTAACATGCGCATGGGTGCTGCGGGGCATAGATGAGCCCGTTGCAGGGCATGATGCCGTAATGGCAGGCCCCACGGACCCAGTGGTGACAAATCCAGTGCTTCGTGGCGTGGTCGATGAACTCGATTCCAGTGCGCGAGAAGAGAAGGTACTTGTCGGTCGCTTTGGCTCGGTAGCAGCGGTGGTGGAACCAGTGGGTATCCACGTCAGGGGCAAACTCACTCTTGACTTCGCCCGTGTACAGGTCGCGGCCGGTCATGGTGCCCGGGTCGGAACCCTGAGCCACGGCACCATTCCACACCAGTCCGCCGGCAACGAGGATGTCGTCCGGCGTGCCCATGTGTCCACACGGATGGTGCGGCACCTGCCACAACATCTTGCCGTCCTTGACCGACAGGGCAAACATGGTCGTACTACGCTCCTTGGGTTTCGTGACATTGACCTGCCCGCTATACAGAACCACATCATCGTACAGTACCAGTGTGGCGCCGCCAGAGCTTCGCATGCCTTCTTTCTTGGGCAGCGGCTCCGACGCCCACAGCGGCTGGGCGGTGCGCCGGTCGAGGCACTGGATTCTCTCGCCGTCATGGAAGAGGACACGTTGGCCATCGGCCGCCAGCGACAGCGAGACCAGCTCTGATTTCTTCTGCCAGAGCACTTGGCCCGAGTCTGCGTCGACCGCCATGATGGTTCGTGGCGCCTGCGTCCATAGGCGGTTTGTGGTGTCCTTGTTCATCTCCGTCAGCGTTGCGTAGCGTTTTTTCGGATCACTCCTCAGAGGCTGACCTTCCCCAGCGACTGACAGGATCAGCACGCTATCGAGGCAGAGGATCTCCTCGGTCGTCTTCGTGCCGTCGTAGGTGCGGATTGTCTTGCCCGTGGCCGCGTCCAGAACCGACAGCGGCGCATCGATGCCCATGGTCACGTACACCCGGTCGCCCATCGCCACCAACCGGCGAGCCAGTAGCTGTGGACCGCTCTTGAGTCGCCACAGGTGCGGATGCCAGAGCTCGATCTTCCGTTTCCAGAGCAGCTTACCATTGAACGCGTCGCGCGCGATCAGTCGCCACTTCGGCGGGGTGAGAATGGATGCCCGGGGTGCTTCATCGAAGATGTAAAAGAGGCGCCCGTTCGCTGAGACGACCGCGCTGACGCTCGACATGTGGTCGTGCTGCCGCGCGTAACGCGGCCCTGCCATCCACTGGTACCGGCTCGGCGGCTCGATGACGCTATCGTGGGCAACGGCGTTGTTACTGGGGTCGTGCAGGTAATGCGTCCACTCGTCTATCTCCTGTGGCCGAGGCTTCACCTCCTTCGCCCAGCGGCCCTGCGACTTGATATAGGCCACGCCGTTGGGCACCAGGACGCGCATGACCTCGGAGTTCGATACCCCGCCGAGCCCGCCAACGGCGGGACTGATCAAACCGGCCATTGGCCGGTCGGAGACAACAAGGTTGACCGAGTTGTCGATGTAGGGCAGACGGTCGCCGTCGAAGTGTTCGACCGACACCTTGCCGTACAGGCCGAGCGAGCGGATGTGGGCACGTGCCTTATCGATGTGCTTGGCATCAGTGTCGAGGCCGTGCACGAGGTAGCTGTCGCCTGCGCGCAACGCGGCGGTGAGCTTGCCGTCACCGCACCCAACGTGAACAATCAGCCCGCCCTTGACGCCCGCGGCGTCCAGAATTTCCTTCGCCGCCGGCCCTTGTTGCGTCTTCCGAGCACACGCTGCCAATAGGAAAGATGATGCCAAAATAAGAAACACGGGCTTTTTGAAGGACCGAATTCTTGCTCTCATAATACGTCTCCTTTCTGCTTGAGTATTTGACCAAAGCACAACCTGCGACATTTTAACAAACAAGATTAGTTCTGTACAGCCAAATCCGGTGGGCTGGGTCAAGATATAAAAACGGCTTCATTCACTGCGACAGGTCAACGGTATTACGGGGCGCAGAAATTGCTGTTCCGTGCATTTCATGCCCACCGTAGTCATGCAATCTCGGACTGCAAACAAGGCTCCGGTCCACACAGACCCCTTATCGTGCGCCTCACGCAGGAGTTATGGAAGAACGCCTATGCATATCACGCTCTTGATTGCGGGATTTTCCTTGACGGGAAGGTGGCTAATTTAGTATAAGTAGGATTGGTTATAGTTGCGCCCGCGGGGAGCCTCCTCTGAGCGGAATCGAGCGGGCGGGTATTTAAGGAAGGAGGTCGTACTTCGATTTTCGATTTAAGGTTTGCCTTTTCGGTGCTCAACCTACCTCCAGCAAACGGAAATCGTCAATTTTCGCTGTTAAGAGTTCTTGATGCTTGTCGAAAACAATGTGTGTTTTGGTGTCCGGCCAAAGTATGGTTATATTAGTCTTTTTGAAGGAGGATTATTATGTCTAAAAAATTGATCTGCTTAATTTCTTTTGTTGTTGTCCTGGGGCTGGCCGGTAACGCCCTTGCCGCCGACTATAGAGACTGGGACGATGGTGACCCAGACGATCACTTATGGAGCAGCCCAAGCAACTGGGGCCCCGATGGTATGCCCACTCTGAT
Source organism: Phycisphaerae bacterium (assembly GCA_030619925.1). Taxonomy (GTDB): domain Bacteria; phylum Planctomycetota; class Phycisphaerae; order Sedimentisphaerales; family Anaerobacaceae; genus JAUXAL01. Next base: position 5,747 of record JAUXAL010000087.1, read on the forward strand.
TGGGGACAACAACAATCGCACCAGAATAAGGGAAGGAAGTCCGGGACCAGATAAAGGATATCCAATTCTTGATGCGACTATTTTTACCGTCGATCCAAATGGTGCCTTTGCTGACAGAGTATACGTTGGAGACAGCAGCAACTACTCAAGCTGGGCCAGCGAGACTGCTACTCTGATGGTAACCGGCGGTGCAAAGCTGACGGTTGGTAACGATTTTAAGATAGCCTACGGTACCTACACCCTCGGGACACTTTATGTCAGTGGCAGCGACACAGTTATCAACATTGGGCAGGATCTTATGGTTGGCAGGAGAGGCGCGGGTATTCTCGAGATGACCGGCGGTACGATTAACGTTGCCGTTGATCTCCGGATTCCCGAGGAAAGCGATGCTTCCAACATCGAGGGCAGCGGTCTGTTAAACCTGCATGGTGGAACCATTATTGTCGGTGAAGATCTCCAAATGAGGCCAGAGAAATCGGGAAAAATTCGTGAAGGCAATATGGATATCGCTGGTGGTGGTACGCTGATAATAAACGGCGATGCCGTCTCGACCGTCCAGGGATACATCGACAACGGCTGGATTACCGCCTATGGCGGCAACGGCACGTTGCAGTTGGATTATAACGTCACGAATCCCGGCAAAACCACGTTGAAAGCTACCCACCTGCTTAATCCGAATCCGGCCGACGGTGCGAGCGTAAGTGCCGGCTCCGCCCAGCTTCAATGGACGTTACCAGAGCCAAACCTCACGGGAGGCGTCATAACCTGTGATGTCTATTTCGGCGCTAATCCCGACGTCGAGGCCAATCCCAAGGTTGTCACCGGCCGGGCGGTTGAGTCAGTATCAGTCACACTGGCCCCTCTAACGACTTACTATTGGGCGCTTGACCTATACGACTCCAGCGTCAGCACCACTGAGCCGATTATGCTGGGCCATATTTTCACATTCAACACTATGAACACGGCACCAGTTGTCAATGCCGGCGATGATGTTGCTACCTGGCTGGATAACAGTCCAAGAGTCGTTCAGCTTGACGGGGTCGTCTCTGACGAAGGCGGCGGACCGGGGCCTGCCACGCTTCTGTGGACGGTGATCGCTGAGCCTAATGAATTAAATCCGGCGCAGATCAGTGATCCGCTTGCGGCAAATCCCATGGTTACGATAAAAGAGGTTGGTTCGTATACATTGCAGCTTGAAGCCGGTGACGGCGAATTTACTGCTACCGACACGATGCAAATCGTGTTGTATGCAGATTCCTGCGAGCACGCCAAGAATCAAGAGGGATTCGAACTGATTCCCGGAGATATCAATGAAGATTGCATTGTCAATGAACTTGACTTAGCCATATTGGAAGAAAACTGGCTCCAGTGGAATTACAGCACCGAGTAACGGATGCAGACCGGACAATCACTTCATAGATAGCGAAGTCGGACCAGTTTGCACGAGAAGCTTGACTTTTTGGTGGAGTTCTCATAGCATAATACCTTGGAGGATCGGGTTGAAACTCTTCTATTGGCATAGGACGGAATCCGGCATAGAAAGGACAATGTTATGCAACGACGGCAGTTCTTAAAGACGACGGGGTTGGCGGCAGCTGGTATGCTATTGAACCGGTCAAAACTATTGGCCGCTTCGGGTGAGCGACCACTGAACTTCATCGTGATCATGGCCGACGACTTGGGGGCAAAAGAATTGGGCTGCTACGGCAACAAGCAGCACCGCACGCCGAACCTGGACCGATTGGCAGAGACGGGCGTGCAATTCAAGACGTGCTATGCGACGCCGATCTGCCATCCGACGCGGTTCGAGATCATGACCGGCCAGTATGGCCATCACAATGGGATTTTTCACTTTCCGGGCCGTCGGGGCGGGCCAGTAGCTGGATCGCCGGAGGACGATATTGCGCGGCATGTGACGTTCGCCCAAGTGCTTAAGCCGCTGGGCTATGCGACGGCCCATTCAGGCAAATGGCAGCTCACGGGCGAGGTACCCACGCTGATACACGAGTGCGGATTCGACGAGTACTGCATGTGGGCGTATAAGCACAATCTTCCGCCGGGGGTGAAGCACACCGGGGGCTGGGAAGGCAAGCCAGGCGGCAAGCCCTCGCGGTACTGGCATCCGTCGATTGTGAAGAACGCAAAGTATCTACCGACCGGACCGGATGACTACGGACCGGATATCTTCACCAACTTCGTTATTGATTTCGTCAAGCGGCACAAGGACAAACCGTTTTTCGTCTACTATCCGATGTGCCTGACGCATGGCCCGTTTTACGTGACGCCGGAGACGGTGGAGTCGGAGGATGGGAAGTTCAAGAATTTGCGTAAGAATTTCAAGGCTAACGTGGAGTACCTGGACAAACTAATCGGGCGGATTGTGCAGGCGCTGGAAGCGACCGGCCTGCGGGAGAACACAGTGGTGTTCTTCACAGGGGACAACGGCACGGGTGGTCAGGGCAAGGGCCAGTCGACCGAACTTGGAGCGCGGGTGCCGATGATCATCAACTGTCCGGGGGTGGTGAAGCCGTTGGGGGCGAGCGATGAGCTGGTGGATTTGTCGGACATTTTGCCGACGCTGGCGGATTTTGCCGGGGCAAAGCTGCCCAGGGGGCGGATAATCGACGGGCAGAGCTTTACACCCTTGCTTCGGGGCGAGAAGAGCCCGACGCGGGAGTGGATTTACAGTTATCTCGGGGACCGGCAGATCCTGCGGACGAAGCGATGGCTGCTGGAAGACAACGGCCCGAACCACCCGGGGCGTTTCTTCGATTGTGGCGACAGCCGGGACGGGACGGGTTACAAGGACGTAACTGACTCGACGGCCCCTGAGGTGCTGGCGGCCAAGAAGCGTATCAAGGATATCTTGGCTGACAAACCGCTGCCGATGGTGAAGGAAAAGCGTTCTTCGCGCCGTAAGACAGGAAGATGAGACAAGCACGTGGAGTGAATTTCTCTTTCATTAGAGTATCAATTTTGGCCACCAAGTACAACTATTTTGGGTTCCTTTACAGGTCCTCCTTCCCTGCTGGTTGTTTTTCCCTTCTGCCCGATCACCACCCCGATAAGGAACAACCGGCCTGCTCCGGTGTAGCTCCGTGCTACGGAGGGTGGAAGGTTAAATCAGTATTGACAAGGCTACGAGCTGGAATCCTGACGCTTGATATAGAGCGCGACTTCGCTGCTCATGGAAGCCGGTTTACTCCAGGTGACATCTCCCCAAGAAACGGAAACGTCAGATTGCTTCACCACATCGCCGTCCAATGTGTCAAACCACATAAGATCATATGTGCCCGCGACCATACTCCTGATGCCCATTGAATCCGAGTAGTCGTACGTGTAAGCGATATAGCAGTCGCCGGGATTGGCCAACACCCAATTCGTAGAGCCCGCGGCAAGATCGTCTCGCGGGTTCATCTTATAGAACTCCGTCTGTTCCATGAACGTATTAATCCGCCCGACATCGGCAAGCGTATCATCTGAAGCACGGTCTGCTCCGATATAGGCCTCGAGCGTATGCGTACCGGTCATGGCGCAAGACCACATGTACCGACGGCACTGCTCGCCACCCCGTGGATGATGGTACGTCTCATTCTTGAGCATAATAAAATTGTGCGAGTCGTTTTCGTAGAACTGCAGGTACTCCTGGTGCTGCTTCTCGTAATCTTCACCATGGGGTACCACGTGGAGCCAGGTCACAACATCGATGTTCTCATCGTCCGCATACACATCCGCCCTGGCGCCACCAACCGGAAAATCGCCCTCCATGTCAATCGGAACTACAAAACTCTGCACGATGGGGTGATTGTGATTGTCGGTCTGAGCAATAAGTTCTGCGATCTTCTTGAAATGGGGTGTACGACTGGGTGGGAGTTTATTGACACTTTCCTCAATACCCCACATGATGTTCTTATGGTGCTTGAACTTATTTACAATGCCCTCAATCCAACGCCGTTCATGCCGATGAAGGTTGCCGTTGGTATCCAGGGTCCAACCCATCATCTCCACGTCCGTGGCGTCGTTGTAAAACTCCAGATGAACGATGATACCTTTGTCCTCAAGCAGACCAAGCCAGCCGTCCCACTGCTTCAGGACGTCTTCATCAAGACCCTTGGCGGGATCGTGATCTATGAACGGGGCGTGTTTGTCGTCCCCTTCATTTTTGAAGTTGCAGCGCTGCATACGGAACATCTGAAAATGAAAACCGTTTAAGCCCGCTGCAGCCATGCGGTTGATCATGGCTTCCTGCTTGCCGCCGCTACGCGTGCCGTCGGCATTGAGCGTTCCCTCCCACAGGAAAGTCTCCGGGTTATCCGGACCACATATAAACACCGGGCCCCCGCCGTTGTATTTCAGGTAGCCCGGCTTGGGACCGGCTACGATTACCTGACCGGGTAAAGCGTCCGGGTCATCAAGAGGACCGCTGGCCGAGAAGGCTGAACTTGGGGAACTGGAAGCATCGGACTGCGAACTTCGGTAATTGAGCTGCACATAGTCCAGCTTTCCGTATTCTCCGGCGTTGCCCTGGACTGCTACCATGATCTCGTCGCCGCCATTGATGACAACATCTTCAATCGTGTGCGTCGTCCACTGTTCACTGTCTTTCGAAGCGTACCAGGCCGGGCCTTTCTGCACCCCATTAACATACAGTCCAAACCGGCATCGGCCGTCTTCTTCATCAAAATACCGGACCTCGACATCATAACAACCGCTGTCCGCCGTATAGGGCTGATTGAAGGGCGTGCGTATGCGACCCGCGGCAATACTGGCAAGTCTGACGCTGAGCCTGTGGGATGCGCGTCGGTCGTTGCGGTGCTCGACCGCATAGTTGTCCAAAGTCCGGAAGTTCTCCGCCTCAATTCTCGCGTGTTTCCTCGGGTCCATTGGTGCGGGAACCTTCTTATCATCGAGCAGACTTCTCAACTTGGCGAGGTCGGCATCATCGTCTCCCGTCAAAAGGAAATACGTCATGGTTGAATCGGAAATGTCGCACCTTTTTTCCGCTTCTAATCGGGTGAAAATCCAATTGAGTCTGGAATCGCTTGAATCCCTTAGCCAAAGGTACAAGCTCCACTGTTCGGGCGTAGATCTCTGGCCGACTCCGCCGGAATGGGCCAGGTTTCGATTTCCGTCCTTGCATTGGATCCAATTAATCCCGGAAGGTATTACATCCCGCTTATTGTGGTTGTGTAAATCCTGATCGTTGCGGGTATAGCCGTCATTCCACCCGCTGTGGGAAATGCAGTAGACATACTTTCGTTTGTCCGGGTCGGACTTTTCTATACCGCGAAAGGGCACTTCCATCGGGCCTGCCAAGACGTAGTACAGCCGATTATCAGCCGACGAGGCGTTAATAGCATTCTTGATGCTGTCAATGGCGCCATCCAGATCTTTCTGGCAATCGAATAGAATCGAACGAGGAATATTGTACCTGTCGGCGGAGCCCAAGACGCTCTTGCCCATTTCTCTGTAAAATCGCGGGTCATTCTTGGCAAGTATATTGCTATAATCAACGTGGACTAACTTATCTGCCACCCCAAACGAGTCAAGCATGGCGATTGCAACGGGAAAAGCCCCCCAGTCATCTTCGTCGTTATAATTCCCGTCAGAGCTGAAAGCGATTCTTCCCTTGAAATTCCTTCCATCGAAGGGCCCGGAGTACGGGTAAAGGTTTGAAGCAGAGAAGAAAATGAGGATTGCTGTTGCACAGGCGATTTTCATGTAGCTCTTCATTTCTTGATTCTCGATTCTCGATACTCGATTCTCGATTATCCAGTATCCATCTCCTCGATTCTACGAGTATCGAGTATCGAGTATCCAGTATCCAGCTTGTGCTGAATTTCTGATACAGACCGGCATGGATTTTAGTCGCATACTGAGCCTTAGTCAAGGCACTTTCTCTCAGACTTCTTTGCTTTTCCCCTTGCCTCACTATATCTTAATCTTGTTTACCGTTTCCTGCATAAAAATAATGAAATTCTGTATCCCATCCATCCAAACTGGCAAATTTTTTGGGGCATTCATCAAGAGCCAGAAGCTTCTCAGATTTGTCCTTATAGTTATAAAAAAGCACCCTTAAACGCTTTCGCCTTTCGTCCTGGTTAAGGAACAAGGAAAACTCTGCCATATTAAGAGGTCCTTCTTCACCCAAGTATGCCCCAAGGACGTTGTAGGTATGGTCTATCCATATCCATTGGTTCAGCTGGTCATCAAATACTTCTGTTGTAGAGTGCATTCCTCCCATCCTAACGCTAAATTTATCAGATCTGGAATGAACCTTTTCCAGATGTATTCTACGGGCAGGAATTCCCAGAGAATTGCAGGCATGGACAAAAATGTTCGCAAAATTTGTGCAGAAACCCTTGTCTTTTCCTGAAATCATCCTCTCATATTGCTCAAATGGCGGCACCTTCATTGAATCAGATGGTACACCAACATGCGGCTTTAGATCATCCATTAAGGTCTTTGCCAACAACTTGGCCTTTTCGTAATTTGACCCGGCGTTGTTGATTAGATTTCCCCATTTCTCCTCGGCAAATCTCTTTTCTTCACCTGTCGGCGTCTTATATATCCAGTTCTCAACCGTACAACAAGGAGTGAAGTCTAAGAAGGGATAAGTTTTTACAGTAATCCAATTTGGGTACCCCATCGCGCCCTTTGAGGCCCAATACTGGCTTGCATTACAAATAAGATCAATTGTATAGGGTCCCGATATTCGGCCATCCCTGGAAATCATTTTTGCGATGATATTAGTTGTCTGAGCAGAACTGTCACCTATTGTAAAATCAGCCACTATGCTCCCATCGAGAGATTTCCGAAGTTCTGAGCCGTTGGTGGAAATAAGAAAGTGAGAGAATTCCCTCAAATGTGATTGCAGGGTTAATTTGATCCTGATTTCGTCACTGGCAAGCTCTTCAATAGATTTTATTGTCAGTTCTTTGCGTCCCTGGTAGAAATTCCCGTAGTGATTTTTCAATTCCGTTTTCACCTTTTTTCTTTTTACGATTTCCTCCTTGTTATCTGGCGAGGCGATCGTGGAATGTTGGTTGGTGCAGGCAACCCCAAGGCACAGGCAAATGACCAAAATCGTTTGACAAAAACCATGAAACATAATTACCCTTTCTCAAAAATACATTTACGGTTTTCGTAATAATCCCAGATTCCCATTTGAACGCTTAAGAAACACAATTTACACTGTCCAGCATCAATAACCCTACTATACCCCTTCCCAAATTCAAGAAAAAATTAAAGGTTTCCAAGATGGATTCATCACCGTGTTGGAACAGTTGGAACCGAGCCAGCCACAGTTTTGTCCTTTACACTTGGCTCACGTCCAAGTAAAGTTAGGTGACATCGGTATTTTTGCGGCCGCATTCGCGGCTGGGATTTGTACTACTCTGCGAAGCGGCGCTTCGCTGCGAAGCACGAGTCACACTATCGGAAGGATTAAATAATGACGGATGTTTACCCATTAGTAATCCTGGGCATCGGGATCGTCGCCATCGTGGGCATGATCACGGTCCTGCGCCTAAACGCATTTATCGCCCTGATTACCTCGGCGATAATCGTCAGTCTGCTGGCACCGGGTGGTCTGGCTGAGAAGATAAGCCGCGTGGCCGAGGCCTTTGGCGGCGCCGTCGGCAAGATCGGCATCGTGATTGCCCTGGCCGTGGTCATCGGCAAATGCATGATGGATAGCGGCGCCGCGGACCGGATTGTGCGGGCGTTTTTGCGGCTCCTGGGAGAGAAACGCGTGTCCATCGCGCTGATGTCCAGCGGCTTTGTCCTGTCCATCCCCGTATTCTTCGACACCGTGTTCTATCTGCTCGTACCCCTGGCCCGGTCCACGTACAAACGCACCAAGACGCACTACGTCAAATACATTTGTGCCATCACCACCGGAGCAATAGTTACGCATTCTCTGGTGCCGCCGACGCCGGGACCTCTTGTCATGGCAGAGAACCTCGGGATAGACCTGGGGGTCATGATCTTGGTCGGCGGCGTGGTGGCCCTGCCTGCGGCGATCTGCGGACTGTTGTATGGCCTCTGGTGCGACAAACGCATGAATCTGCCCATGCGCCCGCTCGGCGGCAGCGAGAGCGAACCCGAGCTGCTGGACGAGGGCCAGCTGCCTCCCCTGTGGCTGTCTGTCTTGCCGATTGTCTTGCCGATTGCGATGGTCTCTATGAACACGATCTTCAGCACGCTGGCCAAGGGCGCCGCTGAGACGTCGCTCGTTACCCGCCTGGCTGGGGTCGCGGCGGTCATTGGCAACGTCAATTTTGCCATGCTCGTCTCTACCGCCATTGCCATGATAACCTTGCACAAGCAGCGTCACCTGAATCGTCAAGAGATGTCACGGGTGGTGGAGGTTGCCCTCATGAGCGGCGGCATAATCATCCTCATCACGGCGGCAGGAGGGGCGTTTGGTGAGATGTTAAAAGCCGCGGAGATCGGACCGGCGATTGAACGACTTCTGGCCGCCCGTACGGGTCAGTCGCTATCCGGCCTGACGCTGCTGTCCGTCGGGTTCGTCATCTCGTGTATCCTGAAAATTGCCCAGGGCTCTACGACGGTGGCCATGATGACGACCTCGGCCATGATGGCGCCCATGGTTCCCTCATCCGGCTCGCTGGGCTTTCACCCGGTCTATCTGGCCACGGCCATTGGCAGCGGCGCCATGGTCGGGGCCTGGATGAACGATAGCGGGTTCTGGGTCTTTGCCAAAATGGGCGGCTTCACCGAGGGCGAGACACTCAGATCGTGGACGATCTTGTTGGCGACGACAGGCATCACAGGTTTTGTGACAACCGTCATCTTGGCCATGATTCTGCCTATGGCGTGATTACGCCCTGCCGAGCGCGGTTTGCCTTGGCCCTGAGCATTGGTGGGGGGCAACTAGTACTCTGTCAAATTTGATTTGATAATTTGGAAGGGTGGCAGCCTCAAGCGCAGTACCCGCTTTCGCGGGCACAAGCTTGGGGATGGCTTCTCCTGTATTCACCATCCCCAAAGTCTTCGGCTTTGAGGCTGCCACCCAACCATGGGAATGACAACTTACAGATTCAATCTTGACAGACTACTAGTAGGGGCGGTTCGCGAACCGCCCCTACATTATCAAAATGGCAGGCCTCTGCTTCAAAAAAAGATTTCTTACTTGGATTACATCTTAAAATGTGTTATAAAATGAGTGGACTTTCAAAAGCTGGGCATTTGACCTTGGGTGTGTTACCCAATACATTCAAAGTACCCGTGAACGGGAGGCCGGTCATGAACAAACCGAGAGGATTTACCCGCCCAACCCACGGCGGGTTTACCCGCCCAACCCACGGCGGATTTACCTTGATTGAGTTACTTGTGGTGATTGCTATCATCGCTTTATTGATGGCCATATTGATACCGGCGCTCAGCGCAGCGAAGAAGCTGGCTACGGGGGCGGTCTGTATGAGCAACCAGAAGAATCTGCTCATCGCATGGCTCCTGTATGCTGATGATAACGACGGCTGGCTGGCCTGCAACGGGGCCTGCTATGAAGTTCCAGGTGACAACAGCCCGTGGGTTCACCGGCCTATAGATGCCGCCGGAAACGGTTTCCCCAGTAGGCCGGCGCCACCGACCATCACAGACCAAGACCGGTTTCGCGGGATACGGGCAGGGACGCTGTGGGAGTATATCAAGGATGTGGACGCCTATCACTGTCCGGGTGACAATCGCAGAAGTACAAGGCTGCCTCCGCGTGATTGCTATCGCAGCTACTCCATCTCCTATGCCTTTGGCCGCCGTCGGGTTACCGACCCGGGCAATCGGGGGTACCACTACTATCTCAAGATGCAGGACGTTAGAGATGCGCCGCAATATTATGTCTTCGTCGAGGAGGAGCATAACGGCAGTCGCTACGGAGAAAACGAAGGAGGATGGCATTTGCCCCACAGCTCCAGTGAGAATAGTCTAAGGGACCCGAGCACTTGGACCTTCTATGACCCTCTGGCTTCATACCACATCAAGTCGAGCACGTTCGGTTTTGCCGACGGCCACGCGAGCCGGCGCAAATGGATGGATAAACGGACCCTCGAGTTCATTCGGAGAAATGCCGAAGATCCGTCTTCTCATTCCGGAATACGTACACGCTCACCCGGCAATGAAGATATCCAGTGGTTATTAGAGCACTTCATCACCAGAACACGTGTAAAGTGACTCGTGCTTCGTAGTGAGCTACTTCGCAGAGTAGCATCAGCGGCTTTTTTCCCCTAATACCAGAGGTCTCGCTGTCGAGCAACCTGTAGCGTGCAAAAACTTGTGTCCTCACGACAAGAGTAAGCCAAGACCTGCAGGGCACGTTTATTCATGCGAGCACCCGCAAGCCGAATTAGGCTTTGCGAACCGGCCATTGAATGTGCCGATATCGGCGATAGTTGACATTTGCGCAGGAGGGGGTTATAATCCGCCAAAACAACGTCCCTATTTTTTGGCAAAAGCAGGCGACAATTAGCTCAGCAGGAAAACCAAAAACAATGAGAGTTATAGATGCTCGAGAAGATATGAGCCGCCGCACCTTTTTGCGATCAGTGGCTGTAGGTGCCACGGGGTTTGTTTTCCCAATGATGACATCTTGCAGCCAGCCCACTAAAGTGCGTAGAGTCGGAGCGAAACGGCCAAATATTGTTTTCATAATCGCAGATGACATGGGCTGGGCTGATGTTGGCTACCACGGCTCAGAGATCGAGACTCCGAATATCGACCGCCTGGCCAAAGAGGGAGTATGCTTCAAGCAACATTACGTGATGCCCACATGTACTCCGACACGTGTTGGCCTCATGACGGGTCGCTACCCAAGCCGGTTCGGCGTAACCTCGCCTGCCTACGGTAAGATATTTGATGATGACACAGTTACCCTAGCTTTGGCCCTGCGCAACAGTGGATATGCGACCGGCATAACCGGCAAATGGCACATGGGATCACCGCCGGAATGCACACCCCGCAAGTACGGATTTGACTCATCCTACGGTTATTTCCACGGACAGATTGATCCCTATACGCATCACTACAAGACAGGTGTTCGTTCCTGGCACAGAAACGACCAATATGTCGATGAAGAAGGCCATGCTACTGACCTAATAACAGATGAGGCTGTCCGCATTATAGAATCAGACCATGCCGGACCTTTCTTCCTTTATGTCGCGTATAGTGTACCCCACTTTCCCCTTGATGAGCCGGACGAATGGACTTCGAGGTACAAACGGATCAAGGAAACTTCACGACGGTTGTTCGCGGCGAGTGTGACGCACATGGACTATGGGATTGGGCGTATAATTGATGCGCTCGAACGCAAAGGGCTTCGCGAGAACACATTGGTTGTTTTTGTCAGTGATAACGGAGGCCAAGAAAGCTGGCATAGCGAGGACCAATATAAGGGAAGGTATGCGGACAAACCCCACACAGTACTTGGAGATAACCGGCCGCTACGCGGTTGGAAAAGCGACGTTTATGAGGGAGGAATTCGCGTACCAGCACTGGCTAACTGGCCGGGCATCCTCAAGCCCGGAGAAAGAAATGTCCCCGTTCACATCGTGGACTGGATGCCTACGTTATGTAGATTGGCTGGATATTCTCCCCAGAGAGATTTGAATTGGGACGGGCGTGATATCTGGCCTTTAGTCTGCGAAGGTGCAGCGAACGCGGAACTCAAGCCGCTCTACTGGAAGACACCCAACTTCTCAGCTGTACGACTTGGTGATTGGAAAATCGTCGCTAAGAAAGGCGGCGGTAGTGTGGAACTCTACAATCTCGCGTCCGATCCGTATGAAACGAGGGATTTGGCCCAGCAACACGAAAAAACCGTCAAAAAGCTTAGAGGTTTGTTAGCTCAGCTCTCTCAGGACGATCGCTAAGCGTATGACACTGGGGTAAAGCTTTAGAGCCTATCCAAATAACCCGCTCTATTGCGGCCGGCTGCAAAGCCCGATGCCTGCGTTGTCAGCCAAAAACGTTCTCAACGTGGAGAAAACCACTTCTGGCGAGCATTTTTGGCCTGCCGCCTTGGCCTCGAACTTTTCGCTCGGCCTCATAACGACCCGGTTATTCGGATAAG
>JAUXAL010000044.1 GCA_030619925.1 Phycisphaerae bacterium
GCTACTGGAAGCTGTGGCGGTTACGTTCCCGACGGCATAAGCGAAGGGCTCAGTCGTGAAACTCCAGAGGCTGCCTTCGTATACCGTATAGTCTGGCGGTCCATTGACCTCATCGACGCGCCAGTAGTAAGTGGTGCCGAAATCAAGGCGTTGGGGCGGAGCATAGCTGTTGGCATCCTGAGCGATGCCGTCAATGCCGTCGTTGACGTCGTTGAAGTTCTCACTAAAGTAAACTTTGTGCCCATTGGTTGCCGGCGCAAATTCTCCCGGCTTCCAGGCGAGGACCACATCTCGCAGGATATCTGTTGCCTCATTCGCCGGAATCGGATCCTTAGCCTTGGTGGGCTTGGGTCCTATTGCACCCAACGCGGCTGATGTCAGTGCATCATTGAGAATCCAGAGTTCGTCAATTATTCCTTCGAAATACCAACCATCACCAGAACCACTGTCATCATGAAACACGTTGTTCTGTAATGTATACCCTATAGCGTTGTCATTAGAGTGATTGTGTATTTGACCGCCGGGAGCTCTACCAATTAAGACCCCGTCCATCCACATTTCAAACTTATTGTCTTCCTGTGCTTCAGCACCATCTCTGATTACGAAAGCAACTGCATGCCATTCGTTGGAATTGATAGGAGCAGAGAGCCATGAACCTGGATCCCAGTTATATTCTGCACGGTTCCATCCTCCCACGTAGACTTCACCATCAAAGACATATATGGTGAGCCCACGTGTTCTGCCGCCTTCTTCAAAGACAGTCTGTTTTTCCTGTTTGGTAACATCTGCACAATTGAATACAGCAATAACAGTACGATTGGGCCAGGGACCATTGGTTATGTTGATAAACCCAGAATCCGGGATGTTAACTCCATCATCGACTCCATCGAACTGTAACGCTTTACCGTCGAGACCATCAACCACTTGTGGGTCTCCCACTATAGTACCTGTGTTATTATTTGCTGAATCATCTAGTAGTTGACTGCCACTGACATTGTCAAAAAGGTATACATGACCTGTCGTAACAGTAGCCGGGTCGATCGCCATGGCATTACCGGCCAGGCAGAGCACCAAAACAAAAGAAGTCAAAAGAATCAATTTTCTACACATAATAGTCCTCCTTCAAAAGCCCAATATGGGCGGTTAATTGAAATGCAAAAATCTTTACTCTGCGTCACAATAGCTCCTCCTTAATCGAAAAAAGGTGAGAATTTGACCAGCTGCAGGGCCATAATCCACAGTTCTCACTAACCCCATTTATACCATATTAGCCGGCCTCTCTTCAAGAAAAAAATTCCAGTAGACGCTCACTCATAACAACTGATAGGCGCAATGGGGTATGGGCCAATACGAGCAACGGACAAGAAATCGGTTGGTCCCCGCCAATAGTGTATGTTCAAAAAGCAGAAGAAGGTCAGAATTTCCGAGGTCTATGCTACCGGATTCTCTTTTTCCCTGATAACCGATCCCCGGTCTTTGTTGTAGAAAAATTAAGCGGACGACAATTTACTGCCCGCTATCAAGGGAACTGGCAACGAAATGGCTTAAATTTTATCTTTAACGCATTATTCTCGGGGCGTAAATGACCAGCTCAGGCCGCCTGTAGTAAGTTCTTGGACAACAAAATTATCGCCCTAATAGCTCAAAAAGCGGATTTCTGGTTTCCCAGGAACGATTTTGGCCATTGTGGGGCCCCCGCCATTGTCTAAAAACTTTGTAACAGCAGCTTAGAATAGCAAATTGGATTCTGAGTCATTAGCGGTTGAATTTCTGCAAATCATCCCCGCTGCTGTGGTGGTCATGCATTGGAATAGCTTTTTCAGATGCGACCTTCACAGTTGTTTCTTCAGTCTCCTTTGCATTGGTATCATCGCCGGCTATGTCATGAAAGACATGGTCAGACTCGCTCAATTCATGGTGCTTATCCGACAATTTATGGTCCATCTTAGCAGCTTCCTGCTCAACTCCAAATGAACCTTTTTTGCCGGCTTTTTTTCCTTTAGCGACACTGCCGCCGACCAGAACCACCAGCGAGCCAACTATCTCCTTCATCGATTCAGCCTGAGTACCTAATTCCTCAGATGCACTTGCAGATTCTTCGGCATACGCAGCGTTCCGCTGAGTGATGTTATCTATCTGGGCCACCGCAACATTTGCTTGGCCGATACCCTGGGCCTGTTCCTGTGAAGCAGCAGCAATCTCGTTGACAAGATCAGTGGTCTTAGTGACGCCTTGTACTATTTCATCCAGAATCTTGCTCACCTCATCGGCAATATTAACACCGTTCGCAGCGTTCTTAACCGACTCTTCAAGCATATTAGCCGTATTCTTTGCAGCTTCGGCAGAACGCATGGCAAGGTTGCGGACCTCTTCAGCCACAACGGCAAAGCCCTTACCTGCTTCGCCGGCTCTTGCCGCCTCGACAGCAGCATTAAGAGCAAGCAGGTTTGTCTGGAATGCTATCTCATCGATGACCTTGATAATCTTTGCTGTCTCACCGGAGCTTTTATGTATCTCCTGAATTGCCTCATTCATTCTGGCCATAGCCTCGGTACCGTTACCCGCGGCCTTACTTGCCGTGGCAGCAAGGGTATTAGTCTGCTGGGCATTATCAGCGTTTTGTCTGGTCATACAAGCCATCTCTTCGAGACTGCTGGATGCCTCTTCCAGGCCGGCAGCCTGCTCGGCAGCGCCTTCAGCAAGCGACTGCGCAGCGGCAGAAATCTGCCCGGATGCAGCAGCAACCTGCTCAGAGCCCTCTGTAAGAGCCTCGACAATCTCAGTCAGCGTCCTGTTGATAGCTCTGCTGATGAGCAGACCCAATCCAAGTGCCAGAATGACACCGACAACCAAGGAAATAAGACTAAGGATGTTCAAGAATGTGGCTTGAGTTTTAGATTGCCGTGAAAGCTCCGTACAAGCTTCGGAGTTAATCTTAACTATCTCATTCAACAGGCCTTCGACTTTGCCAAAGCTTGCTGCCTTTACCACCAGTGTTTGCGTAACCATTTTATCGTAGTACTGATTGGCTTTGGCTTCAGATTCCACATACTTGTCATATTCTTTGCTAAGCCTTATGTATTCCTCATGGTCCTTTTTCCACACATTCCAAGCAAGAACAACTTTGTTCCAGACTACAATTTCCTTATCAGTGTGTGGCAGAGACTGGTAGGTTTTCCAAGCATTTTCTATACGCTGCCAGATGGCTTCAATATCCGCGTATTCCTGGCTACGTGCAGCCAAGTCAATATTACGACACAGAAGGGTTTTCCCGGCGGCATCTATCGCGGTTTGGCCCTCGCTGATTGTCAGTATTGACTGCATACTGGGAAGCCTGATGGACCCCATCTTTCTGATGGAAACAGCTCCCTTATTGACACCGTAGTAACCAACCACGCCAAGTACTTCGGTTATAACCGCCATAGCTAAAAATGACCATATTAGTTTCTTTCTTATTGTCCACTGTGACCTCATAATCATATCCCTTCAATAGCTTCAGCATCATTTAGTCAAGCAATTTCAAAAGACCTAACTGCCTGACAATCACCGACTGAGCGACACAAAGAGAAAACTCCTATCTGGTTCGTTGTCAGTTTCTTCCACGTAAATTCTTATTGCTCATCCATAACAGAAGCTGCGCCGCAGTTCTCTATAACAGTTGAAAAATCACCACCTTCCACCACTCTATCGATGTCCAGCAGAATCTTCACAGATTCACCGACTTTGCCCATAGCGAGGATATAATCGGTATTGACAGATACGCCGAATTGTGGAGTTTCTTCGATATTTTCTCCAGCTATATCAAGCACTTCCAGGACACAGTCGACTACAATCCCGGAGTTGTATTTGCACCCGTCCCGGGAAACTTCCACGACAATGATGCACGTCTGGTCGGTAACTTCGGCGGCTTCCATTCCAAATTGGGCCCGAAGGTCGATTACAGGTATAATCTGGCCACGAAGATTGATTACGCCCTTGACAAAGTGAGGCGTCTGGGGAACAGCGGTTATATCCATATAGCCGATAATCTCACGAACCTTTAATATCTCCAGCCCATACTCCTCCTGAGCCAGAGCAAAGGTAAGGTATTTACCTCCTCTTTCTGCAGGAGCCGGCTTCATCTGATGTACCCGCGCTGTTGCATCAGACATAATCAAACTCCTAAAAAAAATCCCTATTTCACTCTTTATGTTACCTACAAACTAATAAGTAAAAAAGCAGCCAATAAAAAACTCGTGTTGTTAAAAATCCGCAGAAGAATCGAAATCAGCTTTTCGTCAGGTATAAATAATAATTGATTTACTTTTTTCGCCATCCCATCGGACTATATTCAGTTCTACTGACTACTTTCGGCATTTTTTCCTCTATAAATAACAATTGATTTGCTGATAACGCATAGTTTTATGCGCAACATTTGTTATCGGACACAAAAGAAGCTCTCTCAGTCCGGTTGATAATCTCACTTTAAGAGCCCGCTTTATTAACCAGATTGCAGGACTGAAATTGCCACTGAGAGTTCAAGTTATATATGCCTTACCGGGTCAGGTGAAAGGCCATGATTAAGTGTCGAAAATAATCAATGCTGCGCAAAATCAATCAGTGTTTGAGCTATCTCGGATAGCGGCACGACTTTTTCCGCTGCTCCGCGTTCGATAGCTTCTCTCGGCATACCGAAAACAACACAAGATGCTTCATCCTGAGCTATGGTATGAGCGCCACTCTTACGCATATTTAGCAGCCCGCCGGCGCCGTCATTTCCCATACCTGTGAGGAGTGCTCCTATGGCACTAGCGCCAGCATATTTTGCAACCGAATTGAAGAGTACTTCGACACTGGGTTTCTGTCTGCAGACAAGAGGCCCATCTTCTACGGTAACGTAGTAATCTGCCCCTGAACGTTGTAGGATCATATGTAAGCCGCCGGGGGCTACAAGCACTTGGCCGGGAATTACGGCGTCGCCGTCGCAAGCCTTTTTGACCCTTAGTGCACAGTCCTCGTTCAATCGCTCTGTGAATGAACCGGTAAAATGAGCGGGTATATGCTGGACCACCAGTGTGCCGGGCGCGTTAGGGGGCAAAGCAGCAAGCAAAGTCAACAAAGCTTGTACCCCACCTGTTGATGCGCCGATTGCAAAGATTTTGTTCGTTATTTCAACCATATGCAGACGCTTAGGGTAAGTGCGGATTTCGTATTGTCTCAAGGATTGTTTGCCTAATCGAGCTTGTGAAGCAGCTTTTATTTTATCAACAAGGGCGGTACAAGCCTCCCCAATGCTACAGGCTGGACCCGGTTTGCAGCTAATCTCTATGGCCCCCGCTGTAAGTGCATCCATAGCAGCTTTTTTGCCCTCTGGGGTTAGCGAGTAAAGTACAATCACAGGCATTGGATGATATCTCATGAGTTTTCGAAGAAATGTTATACTGTCGATTCGTGGCATTTCGACGTCAAGCGTAAGGACATCGGGTTTCAGTGCGATGATTTTGTCGCGTGCTATATAAGTATCAAGTGTGGTGCCGATTACTTCTATGCCAGGATGCTGATTCAAATTCCGGGTGAGTACCTGGCGCGCCACAGCAGAATCATCAACTATTAGAACTTTAATATTTTTTTTAAGTGTTACAGGCAATCCAATTTTTCCCCAAAAAGCTCTGAGTTTTTAAAAGACTATTAAAGACTATTCATAAACTGTGTTTATCACAAATTTTTCTCAAAACCATCAGTTCTGACCGTTACAGTGCCGTCAGCGATGCTCATATATATACTGCGTGGTGACGTACCACCGACATCCTCGGCATCGATGAACATGCCTTTTTTCCACAGGATTCCTCTGATAGCCAGATGATTTCGCTTGCCAATATCGAATCCTTTTGTCCCTGTATCCATTGTTGCAGCACCTGCGATTTTTACCTGCATTCGTTTCTTGTTTGCTCCCATCGAGAGCAATTTTTCGATCAGTACCTCCATCCCGCTATCAGCGAACATAAATGGCGTTTCTTTCGCCCGCGCTGTGTCCATTTTTGAGTCCGGAAGCTGGTAGTGCAGCATGCCGCCAACGTGGATTGCAGGGTCATAGAGACAGACGCCAATACATGACCCCAGCGAACAAGTCACAAGGACATCTCTCGGATCGTTGGAGACCTTAGCATCAGCTACACCGACTAAAATTCTTCTTTTTGACATGCGTAAACTCTAAGGTTTGACATACATTGTTGGCCGAATGTAGCTGAATTTATGGTCTATACTAATCAGAGATTCCGAATGGCCGGTGAACAGCATGCCTCCCGAATCTAAGAAATGCCAGAAGCGATTTACCAAGCGTGCTTGGGTGGGTTTATCAAAGTATATCATCACATTACGGCAGAAAATAAAATCCAAAGGTCCCCTGAACACCCAATCTTTCACCAAATTCATGTGTTTAAATGTTACAGTATCTCTCAAAATTTTGCTGACTTCGAATACTCTTCGGTTGCCTTTACGATGCTGTATCATGTATTTTTGTCTTAGTAGTGACGGGATAGGCTCAACTCTTTCCTTTTCGTAGATACCTTTTTCGGCAGTTTCGAGCATAGTTGTTGAAATATCATTAGCAAGAACTTTAACGTCCCATCGGTCTGTGCCCTGTATTGCTTCAAGCAAAGTCATTGCCAACGAATATGCTTCTTCTCCCGAAGAGCAGCCGGCGCTCCAGGCACGTATTTTAAAGTCACGTCTTTTTTTCTTTCGCTCCATCAGCAGCGGCAAAAATTCGGAACGCAAAAACCCAAAATGCTGTGGTTCACGCAAAAAACCCGTCAGATTAGTACTTAGTGAATCGATAAGTATCGAAAATTCCGCTCCAGTTTTATCTTCGAGGACATACTTTATATATTCCGAAAATGTCTTGAAATTTCCCGAACGAAGTCTTTTTGCCACACGGGCACGCACTAATTCCTTTTTACCATTGTGCAAGTTGATTCCACAATGTTCGTAAACGATATCACTGATTTTACGAAAATCTTCTTCACTCAAAACCACACGTTGAACCGTTAGTGCTGCCATCCTAAAGACACTCTTAATTAATAGTTATTTTTGAGCCAATTCTATGAGGCCGGGTATGTCCAGAATCAGACTGACTTTCCCGTCCCCCATAATCGCTCCGCCTGAGATACCTTTTACTTTGCCTAAATCTCTGCCCAGATTCTTTATCACAAACTGCTGCTGGTCGAGCAACTCATCGACGAGCAAACAACATCTTTCGCTGCCTTCTTCGACTATAACCAGCAAAGATTCAGTAACATCTTCGCTCTTTGGGACAACACCAAATAACTTATACAGGCGAACCACTGGAATCAGTCGACCCCGAACCATCGCTATTTCGCCGCGGTTCTGCACAGATGAGAGTTGCTTGAGCGTTGGTTTGAAGCTGCGCAGTACCGAGTTTATCGGGATGATGTAACGTTCATCGCCCACTTTTACAATCTGGCCATCAATAATTGCCAGTGTCAACGGCATACGGACGGTGAAGGTGGTTCCTTTGCCGAGAGTAGAATTCGTATAGATCTTGCCCCGCAGTGATTCAATACCCTTTTTTACGACATCCATTCCTACGCCACGGCCTGACACATCTGTCACTTTCTCGACAGTTGAAAAACCTGCGTGAAAAATTAACTCGAATATTTCCTGGTCATTCAATTCCCGGCCGGCTTTTATGATACCGCTTTCGATCGCCTTTTTCAAAATACGCTCTTTGTTCAGTCCCCTGCCATCATCGTCGATTTCGATAACAACGTTCCCAGCCTGGTGGAATGCACGCAGCTCAATCCGTCCGACAGGGTTCTTTCCCACTTTTTCCCGTTCTTCCGGCGGTTCAATACCATGGTCGACGGAATTCCGTGCCATATGTAAGAGGGGGTCAACGATTTTATCAACTATGCTGCGGTCGAGCTCTGTTTCCTCGCCCACTGTAACAAAGTCGATATTTTTACCAGCTTTGTGTGAAAGGTCACGCACCAGCCTGGCCATTTTTTGGAACGCGCCCTGAATAGGAACCATCCGCATCGACATTGACAATTCCTGCAGTTCCCGGATGAGCTTACCTTGATGAGCAACTTTACTGCATAGGCTATGTTCAGAACCGAGACTTTTGTTTACTTTTCCGGCGACTATTGATTGGGCAATTACCAATTCGCCGCTCATATTTATCAAATTGTCAAGCCGGTCGGTACTGACCTTTATTTTTCCACCACCCGATACGGTTTCAGCTTTGGCTGTTACCTGAGAAGCCATGTCCTCGGGTTTGACCTGGTCTGCGGCTGCCAAAATTTCGTCTATTTTTTCGTCCTTTTTCTGTCCCTCAGGGCTGTCAAGAGAAGCGGCCAGAGTTTGGCCTTCTGCAGCAGTTTTCAATTTTCCCAATAATTGTGGCAGATACTTCTGTTTTGGTACAGGTTTATGGGTTTCAACTGCCTCGGATAGACTAACACCCATTTCCTTCATCATACTAATTGATTCAAAGAGCACGTCGATGCTTTCGCCTGCCAAGTTCAGTTGGCTTTTACGGGTCTGGTCAAGCAAATTCTCGGCTGCATGAGCCAGCGAACCTATATCAGTAAGGTTCAAGAAACCAGCCAATCCCTTTATAGTGTGAAATGCACGAAGTATCCGGTTAAGAAGCTCTTTATCGCCGTCGTCCGGTTTTGTTTCGAGTTCGAGCAGCGCCGCTTCAGCAGAGTTAATGTGTTCAACGCTTTCAGCGATGAAATCCAATATCAACGACACATCTTCTTCTGAAATAACCATATCTTTCTGAACATCGATTTCAGAATTTGTGGATAAATCTTTCTGATTTGACTGCGAATCGGCTGCTGGAGCTTGTTGAGCGATTTGGTCAATCAAGCCTTGAAGGGCCGAGACCGCCTGTAGAACTGTCTTAATCGACTTGTCTGTATCGGCCACCTGCTTCTCGAGTACTTTTTGCAGCAGCTCGGCGGCATCAGATGTAGTACCCTTAATTTGTTGGAATAGCTGATTGGTACAGCCGCCTGTCTCGACAACGGTTTGGTTGATTTGATTAAGTATTTTCTGTAAATCTTCGACCTCCGACATATTTATCGGGCTTAGCACACTCGCCATCGAAGCCGCTTGTTCTATAAGTTTGATAAGTTCAGTGTCGTTTTGCATCCTTGGAACCTTTTGAAGTTGAGTTAACGTATTTTTCAAGTATGCTACATTAGAATTTCAAACACTATCTCGACACCCTCACGGCAGCAATGTATTTCGGAAATCCGCAGGATGGCCAAGTCAGTACATGATTCGGCACTAATAAAGACGGTTTTAACCTTTAATTTAAAAACATCCAAACGCATGATCTCAAAATAGACCATACTTGTTATATTATGACCGACAGCCTGTCTCGCACGTCATTTAATGACTGTGCGATGTGGCGGGCTTAGGTGTTCTGTCCATGGACGGAAGAGTCAAAATTGCCCTTAGTAACACACTGAGTATATCAAATGTTGTTATCGTCCCTTGTACGTTGCCATCCTTGTCAACCACAGGCAAACAATACCTACCCCCTCGGCATATACGCTCCGTTACTACCGGAAGCGGTGTTTCGGGATTAACGGTGCGGGCGGGCCTGCTCATTATCCATTTAATCTTGATCTGAAGCGTAGCATCATCTGAAGGTCGTCGCCATTTACCAAACATGCGTCGCAAATAAGGACTCATTGCTCCTGTTAGATCGGACCTTGATACAATACCTTCGATTACTCCTGCTGTGCCTATAATCAAATAGTCGCTACGTCCCTGCTCCATTTTTGTTAGAGCCTGCTGTACACTGTCATCGCCGCTTGCCCAGACGACTTTCTTCTGCATAACATCCTTTGCACATATTGCACAGGCCGCCGGCACAAATTCACCGGGAAGATCAGCCGGTGGGTTGACCATTCTTTTTATACTTTCAGAAATTCGGCCTTCTTGTTCCTGCCATGTGCCGTTTGCAAACACCGCTTCTTCTTGTTCAAGATTGTTTGAGGGAACATCCATCCGGCCGGCATCGCTCTTAGCGTCGACAGTTGTTTCGGGCTGCACTTCCGCGATACTTTCCTCGTCGTCAGCAGCCTTTTGGGTTTCTGGTTTTCCCTCGGCAGAGGCTTCTTTAGCGGTCGACTCTTGCGATTCAGATTCTACGCTATCGCTTTTGCGACTTTCATCGGATTCTTCAGACTCGGCTTTCTCAGCGGCTGCTTGCTGGTCTTGAGCTGTTTCTTCCGTTTTTTCCTGGTCTTTTCCTTCGGCAGAAACAGTTGCTTCAGACTGCACTTCCGCGATACTTTCTTTGTCGTCAGCAGCCTTTTGGGTTTCTGGTTTTCCCTCGGCAGAGGCTTTTTTAGCGGCCGATTCTTGCGATTCAGATTCTACGCTATCGCTTTTGCGACTTTCATCGGATTCTTCAGACTCGGCTTTCTCAGTAGCTGCCTGCTGGTCTTGAGCTGTTTCTTCCGTTTTTTCCTCTTCTTCTCTTTCGGCAGAAACAATTGTTTGAATATCGGATTCAGATATCCCAGCAAAGATTTTCCTCGGGAAGATAACACCACAATTGAAAGGTGGATAAGAGCCGATTGTCATCTCATGGAGGACAAACAGCACTTCTTCATCGTTGGTCAAACCTATCTTATCAATTGGTATATCCCGAGGGTTTCCAACGAAGGTATCGAACTGGGCAAAGTGGCCGTGGCCTTCAAATTCTTCACGGAAAGCTCTGTCCCAGGAACCTGCCAGCAAATTACCGGCTTCTCCCATGGTGTCGCTCATATTCTCGGCGTCCTCAGCAGAGCCGTATTTCGCGTTATCCAGAATTCTCTTCTCCGGAAGCATAATAATGACGCCGGGCAAGGTAAATAATCCCTTCGCGTCGAAAATGAAATGGAAAGTTCCCTCTAAAAGACCTTCAGATTTGACACTAATGACTGCCACTAATTTTTCGAACCGCTTCTTGAGGTCTCTGAAAGTTTCTGTGGCAGGTTCCAATTGATTACAGCTCATATCCACGCTGAACATTTGAGAAATGTCGTCACAAAAGGTTTCAAGTGCTTTTGCCGACAACTCTATAATTTGTGATTCAACTTTTGTTTGTGTTGTTGTCATTTATCTACACCGTGTTTATCTGAAGGTTGCTCCGGGCTATTTCTGTATAACAAAGATAGTTCGCCAACGTATTCATCTGCAATATTCACTTTGACTAAGATTTTGCTCGCCCCTTTTCCTAAATTATTTTTGAGCTCCCGCCCGTGGACAACAGAGGGTATCGAAACTTCCAGAACACCGACCGCATCTTCCAGCTTTGACTTTAAACAGCCCATAACCATGTTTGTCACTTCGCACATAGCATCACATGTTTCTTCTTCGTTGATTTTCTCGGTGGCATCAATACCAAGCATATTCACTGCAATGGCCTGTGCGCAGGGAACGCTGCAGCAAATACCTAACGAGCCTTCCAAATTTCCTTTGAAAGCAATTGACCCTAACAGGGCACGGCCGTCTATGCTTGGATCGAACTGGGATGATTCTTCCAAACTCATAAAGACCATTGTTTCGAAAACTTCTTTTGTACCCTGCAGTAGCGCATCACCAAGAACTGCCTGTTCAACCATTTTATCACCACCAACTCGAGAATATCGTCACTCTATCAGGTCGTAAGCAGGTGCAACCTTAATTTAGAAACGGAGATAGTTTTTCCTGAAACTTCTCAGGCGTAAATGGCTTGGTTATAAAACCGTCGGCTCCGTCGGCCATAACATCTTCAATAACCTCTTGAGAACTTTCCGTTGATACCATTACGATTTTCGTTTTCTTACAAGCAGGCATTTCTCTGACTTTCTTTACCAGCTCGGCACCATCCATTTCGGGCATATTAATATCAACAAGCAGAATGTCGACCGGGCCGACACTGAGTTTCTCAAGAGCTTCGACTCCGTTGCCCGCTTCTTCAGTTCTCTTAAAGCTCAATCCTGACATCCGTACGGTGCGCATTATAATCTTGCGCATCGTTGCCGAATCATCTACAATCATGAGTGATTTAGCCATGAGATTTTCCCCATCTACTATTATCCTCAAATTTCGGACTTATAGCGCCCGTCTTCCCTCTATTTCGTCAGATTTCCCCAACACTTTTAGTATTACCTGACAAGTTTAACCTCCTGTCAAATAATCGGCATTTTTTTGGGACAAAGAATATTGGCCGCTATCTACCAATCCACGGCAAAAAGCAAACTTGCTGTCTGCCCCCAAGAAAGCTATATAAGCTGAGCTATTTACATTCCATAAGAACATTTTGGACGATAGCGGCCAAATTATAGGACTACCATACGTCGTTTTTTCGGTATGTGGAGGGATGCCGATAGTAAATTCTTGCGAAATTGGGCCGATGGGTTATTATTTCTATGGTTGAAAGCTCGGTTTAGAGCTTCATATGGGAAATCTTCGCTACAAAAGACTCTGGCAAGAACCCCGAGGGTTTGCCACAAGGAGATGACGAATATGAGTAAAATCGAAGTCCACACACGTTTTCTCTCACTGGTTAGAATGCAATTTCACAGTTCAAAGATCGCTGTTGCTTTTTTCATTGCTGCCTGGGTCATAACTCCCGGTTCTATTTCGAGTGGTAAAAACATTTCTCTCAGCAAACTGTATTCAAGAAAAGAGCTCGCCAAAATCCTAATCTCCCGCACAGAGTGGCATCCTTTCCCCAAAGCAGCAGAGCGAGCCGCATGGAATACGCTCCCCCAACAGGTGCGCCGCAGGTTTATTAATCTTGCTGAAGAATACTCGGAGCAGGACATCCCGAACCTTCCTGCTGCTCTCTACCTTGAATATAAACGCATCGGCAACCGGAGCAATTACCAAGGCGGCTGGCTTGAACGGCGCAAAATGCTTCACTGCCTGGCCCTTGCCGAATGTATGGAAGGAAAGGGACGTTTCCTCGATGCCGTTGCGAATCTGGTCTGGGCAATTTGCGAAGAATCGTCGTGGACCTGGCCGGCGCACATCGGTGTGCAAAAAGCCGGTGTAGACCTGCCCGACACCTCCGAGCCCATCGTCGCTTTGTTTTCCGCCGAAACCGCCAACTCGCTTGCCTGGACAGTCTATCTTCTCAAAGAGGAATTGGACACTGTCTCGGCACAAATCTGCAAACGCGCTGAAAACCAGATCGATCTGCGCATCCTGACTCCTTATTTGAAGCGTGATGATTTCGGTTGGATGGGCTTTGCCGCCAGAGGAGACGGTCGGCGTCCCAACAATTGGAACCCCTGGATCAATTCTAATGTATTGGCAGCAACACTACTGATTGAAACCGATGAAACTCGCCGGCGGGATTTGGCACATAAAGTCCTGCGCAGTCTCGATAACTTTTTTGTCCCTTATCCTTCCGACGGCAGCTGCGACGAGGGCCCCAGTTACTGGGGGCACGCCGGGGCGAGCCTGTTCGACAATCTGGAACTGTTGTATAGTGCTACCGGAGGACACTTCAACCTCTATAAAGATTCGGCGATTCAAAATATTGGCAGATTCATCTACAGAGCTCATATTTCGGATGGTTATTTTGTCAATATCGGTGATTGCGATGCCCGCTTGGATATCGACCGCGACCTTATATTTCGATATAGCAGGCGGATCAAAGACAAGAACATGGAAAGCCTCGCCACATACGGTCTAACGCAGGCTAAGCTGTTCGAGGCAGAAAGGAGCTTTCGTTCGCTCGGACGGATGTTATACAGGTTATTCAACTTATCCAACCTCCTCGCGGCCGAGTCAATGTCTGAGCCTTTGGTGCGTGATGTCTGGCTCGGCGATGAAGACATGCAAATGATGGCCGCGAGGGACAAAGAAGGTTCATCAGAAGGTCTATACGTCGCCTGCTGGGCCGGCCACAATGGTCAAAGCCATAATCATAACGATGTCGGAAACTTTATCATTTACGCCAACGGCCGGCCATTCATAATTGATGTCGGAAAACCAACATATACCAGAAAAACGTTCAGCGCCGACCGATATAGAATCTGGGCTATGCAATCGGCCTATCATAACCTCCCGACAGTTAGTGGTGTCATGCAAAAAGCCGGCAGGCAATATGCTGCAAGAAGCGTCGAGTATGAATCGAATAAAAGGTTCGCGCAAATCAAGATGGATATTGCGCCGGCTTACCCCGAAGAGGCCGGCATCAAGTCATGGTTGCGTACCGTTCGTTTCAATCGCAGCAAGGACATTCAAGTTGTAGATTCTTTCGAGCTGAAGGAAAAATCCCGAAACATTGTTCAAAATCTCATCACGCCTTGTGAAACAATTCAAGCCGAGCCGGGAAAACTGGTCTTAAGAGATTCGCAAAGCCGGACAAGAGTAACTCTTCAGTATGATCCTGACAAACTAACACATCAAACCGAAACAATCGACCCCGATGATGACAGGCTGGTGAGTATGTGGGGATTGCGCCTGTATCGAATCGGCCTGAAGTCGAGGTCTGCAACGAGAGGCGATACCTTGGTATTGTGCTTTTCGATAACCAAATGAGGGAAACCTCGAGGATGGCAGCAGCTAATGTATAGCTCTGATTCTGTCCTGAATACGTGGTTCAGGAATTCACCCGGGTCCTGACATGTGAAAAGTGGTCCCCAGTAGACCATACAGGGTCATGATTTGCGATTTGTGACTCGACACGTCGGACGGCATCATAAGCCCTTGATCCCTGCCGCGACCTCAACTGCTAACAGGCCGCATAAGGATGTTCTTATTTGACTTTTTTCTCTCTCTCTATTATTATCGGCCTAAACTTCAAGAGTATATGATCAGGAGTATCAATGAAACTACCAAGACTTCCGTTATATACTAAGATCTTAATAGGACTGTTG
The DNA here is from genome assembly GCA_030619925.1 of Phycisphaerae bacterium. Taxonomy (GTDB): domain Bacteria; phylum Planctomycetota; class Phycisphaerae; order Sedimentisphaerales; family Anaerobacaceae; genus JAUXAL01. The sequence continues at coordinate 14,886 of JAUXAL010000044.1, forward strand.
GCGGGAGTTGTTGTTGGCATATTAGCTAATCAGTTGGGATTTTCAGATTTTGTCTCCAACTATATCAAACCCATCGGTTCGGCGTTCATTAGACTAATTAGTATGGTTGTTGTGCCCCTGGTCTTTGCTTCTTTGCTGGTCGGGACAACCAGTCTCAATGACATCAGGAAGCTCGGCCGGATTGGCGCTAAAACTGTGGCGTATTTTTTGTGTACGACAACGATTGCGATTAGTCTCGGCTTGTTCCTGGCGAATGTTTTCAGGCCTGGGGTAGGCCTTTCAGAGGAAGCGCAGACAAGGCTAATCCAAAACAGCAGTGAACAGGCAGGTGCACCGACTGAGACAGCCGTGAAAAGGCCAACAGTGAAAGATATCCTCCTGAATATTATCCCGACAAATCCCGTTCAAGCATTTGTGGAAGGCAGGATGCTGCAAATTATCTTCTTTGCTTTATTGACCGGGATTTGTCTAAGTTTAATTGGCTCCGAACGAAGTCAACCGGTAATAAGATTCTTCGAGGCTATTAATGAGGTTATGGTTCAGATGGTACACATCATTATAAAGATTGCTCCTTACGGTGTATTCGCCCTGATTTCAGCGGTTATTGCCGATTTTGGATTAAGCATTTTGTTCCTTCTTCTTAAGTACTCCGCGGTCGTGATTGCAGGGCTTGCCCTTCACGTCACAATTGTTTACTCTTTGGCAATAAGAATATTCAGTAAACAAAAGGTCCGGACTTTCTTCAAAGGTATTCGTCCGGCCCAGCTAATTGCCTTTAGTTCGGGGTCCAGTTCGGCTACTTTGCCTGTAACTATGGAATGTACCGAAAAAGATTTAGGGGTCTCCAGGGAGATATGCAGCTTTGCTCTGCCGCTGGGAGCCACTATAAATATGGACGGCACCGCTCTTTATCAGGGAGTATCGGCGGTCTTCATTGCCCAGGTATACGGCATGGGTCTGACTGTGACACAACAACTGATAGTAGTTCTTACTGCCACGTTAGCTTCAATCGGTACCGCGGGCACACCGGGGGCGGGAGTAATCACTTTGGCAATTGTATTAAAAAGTATTGGGGTGCCATTGGAGGGCATAGCCATCATTCTGGGTGTCGAACGCATACTGGATATGTGCCGCAGCATGGTAAATGTTACGGGCGATGCCTCTTGCGCCGTGGTTGTGGCTTCAACCGAAGGTGAACTGCTCGTCCCGGCGGAGGCCGAGGCCGGAGTGGGATAGGAATATTTAGCTAATTTAATAAGGAGGGACCCCGAAAGGCGGGAACCCAAATGAATATGATTGCAAAGAAATCACTCATCAGAATATTGCCGGTCGTCGCTTTGTTTGTGTTGAGCTACATATTCCTGATACTAACAGCACCATGCAAGGGATGTTTTTCAATAGTGGTGGGCAAGGATGCTTCAGTGGACGGATATGTTATTATGGCTCACAATGAAGATGACACTCTCCCTCAAATCGTAAATCATCACAAAATCCCACGCAGAAAACACTCACCTGGCCGAAAAGTGAAGCTCCTCAACGGCGGCCAATTAAATCAGGTCGAACAAACCTGGGCTTATATCTGGTCGCAAATGCCGGGCATGCTTTTCTCCGACAGCTACATCAATGAATGGGGCGTGGCTATCACATCGGACAATTGCCCTTCACGAGAGGATAAGCCGCGAATCACCGACGGGGGAATAGGCTACATGCTGCGACGTCTGGTGGCTGAGCGGGCCAAAACCGCTCGCGAAGGTGTTTTATTAGCTGGAAGACTGGTGGAGCGCTTCGGCTACATCGACTCCGGCCGGACATACATCATCTGTGACCCCGACGAAGGGTGGCTTTTCTGCGTCGTCAATGGGAAACACTGGCTGGCTCAGCGGGTCGGCGATGACCAGGTGGTAATGGTAGCCAATACATTTACGGTGCGCCAGGTCGACCTCTCGGACAGGGACAACTTCCTCGCCTCGAAGGATATCATCAAGTACGCTGTTTCAAGAGGCTGGTACAAGCCCGAAAAAGACGGGCCTTTTGATTTTGCCAGGGTCTATGCAAATCCCAAGGAGGCTGCAAGTCCGTCCAACTTCGGCCGACAGTGGAGCGGCCTGAGCTATGTTGTCGCCGGTTTGATTCCGCTCGGCCCGAACCTGCCGTTTTCTGTCGTGCCGCGACGAAAGGTGGGTGTAGCTCGGCTCAAGCAAATTCTGCGTCATGACTATGATGCACAGAAACTTCAATCTTCATTCCTGACCGAGAATATGGACAAAAGTGTTTGCGTGATTTGCAGAGGCAGCACACAGACCAGCTTTGCCGTCCAGTTGCGCGGGAACATGCCTCTGGATATCGGTATCGTTTACTGGACCTGCCTTGCTCCGCCGCGTACTTCATTTTATATTCCTTTTCACTTTGGCATTTCAGACTTTCCCGCAGGTTTTGCCTCAAAATCAGAAAGACCGTCACTGGCCTTCTACGATGAAAGAGTCAGCTGTAATTTCCGGGCCGATCCGCTCCAGGCTTTTTGGACGTTCTCCAACTTCTGTAACAAAGTCGATGGCGCTTCTGCTGACACAATTACACGGGTAAAAGCTCAAGCCGGCCAAATCGAGGACAATGCCCTCAGCCTGCAGCGTCCTCTCGAAGAAGCTGCCTGCAGGCTATACCCTGAGGACAAAACCACGGCAATGCGAATCTTGGCCAACTATTCCAACGGACTCTACCTGTCCTCTATGGAGGCTATGGACAGAGTGTTATCAAAGAAGTAAATATGAATACAAAAACGAAAGGGCAGATATGTCGACAATCCCAAAGATTAGACTTGCGAGCCCCGTTAGAACCTTTGTCCTTCGGGTCTCTAACGTGGCGAGCTGTATTTCTATAGTCGTTGTTCTAATTAATCTGGCTGGCTGTGCTTCCTTAACTTCGGGAGCGGATTTTCAGAGCCGATGGCCAAAGGGCATAGAAAGGACCTGGATCGGACCGGAATACTGGGCTAACCCTCTGCAGGACTGGCAGCTCAAGGCCGGTAGAATCGAATGTGTCACAAGTGGCGGCGACCGGAACGTTTTCTGGCTCACGTGTGAACTTGGCGACGAACCCGGCACTTTGAATATGAGTGTGGTTATTGGCAGACTTGATAACGACAACCAGATGCTCGACCAGGGTTGGGTCGGTTTCAAGCTCGGCGTCAGGGGGGAATTCAATGATTATCGCGACAACGCGGTAAGAGGCGTTGGCCTCAGAGCCGGAATGCATACAGCAGGACAACTATTCATCGGCAAACATGATGATTCGGCCGCGAATATCAAACCGCCATTTAGAGATATCAGACTGGTTCTCTCGGCAGTGCCCCGGGGCAGGAAGTATCTGGTGACACTTACTGCATATAAGGAAGGACGCAAGCTTTCTGAAATCTCCAGAAACGATATTGACACGGACTGGCTCATCGGGGGAGTCGCACTTGCGTGCAGCCATGGCAAAGTTTCAGACGCCTCCAACCGCCGCCCTAAGATAGATGATGGCAACTGGGGATTCAGAGAGGGTACAGGCAGAGGCGGAAATGTACGATTCTGGTTCAAAGACTGGAAACTATCGGGCAGTAAAGTGGAGGTTCATAAAGAGCGGGTATTTGGCCCTATACTATTCGCTCAGCATACACTTAGCAGCGGCGTAATGAAAATGACTGCACAGATGCCTCCGGTTGGCAAGCAGGATTCACAGTTCGTTGAGCTGCAGATCAAAAAGCAGACCCGTTGGGTCTCGATAGGCAAAGCCGAGATCGACAGCATGGCAAGGACTGCAACTTTTCGAAGTGAAAACTGGGACAGCTCAAAAAACACGCCTTACCGACTTGTGTACGAGCTGACCGGTGCCGATGGAAAAATTGAGAAGCATTATTTCAGGGGTACGATAAGAAGCCAGCCATGGCAAAAAGAGGAGATTGTTGTTGCGGTATTCACAGGTAACAACGACCTGGGATTTCCGAACAATGATTTTGTGAAACATGTCGAATACCACAAACCGGATTTGCTGTTCTTTTCAGGTGACCAGATATATGAAGGGGTTGGAGGCTTCGACGTGCAGCGAAGTCCGGTGGAAAAAGCGTGCATTGATTACCTTCGGAAGTGGTACCTCTACGGCTGGGCGTACAGGAAGCTGCTGCGTGACATACCAGCAATAAGCATCCCGGATGACCATGACGTATATCATGGTAATCTCTGGGGAGCAGGCGGCAGGCCAACCGTCAAAGGTCTTACCGGCCATGAGGCTCAGGACACAGGAGGGTATAAGATGCCCCCGGAATGGGTGAATATGGTACAGCGGACCCAGACAAATCACTTGCCTGACCCGTATGACCCTACGCCTATCCAGCAGGGAATCGGGGTCTACTACTGCCAGATGAATTATGGCGGGATCAGTTTCGCCATCATCGAAGACCGAAAATTCAAATCGGCGCCCAAAATGCTTTTGCCGGAGGCAAAGATATGGAACGGATGGCCGCAGAATAGAAACTTCAATGTCAGGGAAGAAGCTGACGTGCCGGGGGCCAAACTCCTGGGTGACAGACAGCTTGAGTTTCTAAGGGACTGGGCAGCCGATTGGAGCAACGGGACCTGGATGAAAGTTGTGCTGTCCCAGACCATATTTGCCAACGTCGCCACATTGCCTGCCAGGGAAATGAGTGATGTGAATGTCCCCAAGCTGAGAATATTAGAACAAGGCGAATATCCTGGAAATGATAAGCCGGTAACAGATTTAGATTCCAACGGTTGGCCTCAGACGGGCCGGAACAAAGCTCTTCGCGAGATGAGGCGCGGCTTCGCATTCCACCTGGCGGGCGACCAGCATCTCGGAAGTACGATTCAATACGGTGTTGAAGACTGGCGCGATGCAGGATTCGCGTTTTGCGTACCGGCAGTTTCAAACGTTTGGCCGCGCCGGTGGTGTCCGTCAGAGCCTGGTGCAAATCGCAAACCTGGTTCGCCGAAGTATACGGGAGATTTTGAAGATGGATTAGGAAACAAGATAACAGTGCATGCCGTTTCGAACCCGGTGTATACAGGATTGCAGCCCTCTCGACTGTATGACCGGGCAACAGGCTACGGCATTGTGCGGTTCAACCGGAAAAACCGGCAGATTACAATTGAATGTTGGCCACGGCTGTCTGACCCCTCAAAACCGGCCGCGCGACAATACCCCGGCTGGCCTGTGACAGCCAATCAAATGGATAACTACGGCCGAAAGGCATCAGCTTATCTGCCAACAGTAGAAGTCACCGGGATGACCGATCCTGTAATACAGGTTATTGATGAGGACAACGGCGAGATTGTTTATACTCTCCGCATCAAAGGCCATACGTTCAGGCCCAAGGTATTCAAGGCCGGCACTTACAGCGTCAAGGTCGGCAAACCGGAGACTGAAAGATTCAAAACGCTGCGTGGTCTAAAATCACTGCCTCCGGGTAAAACAAAAACGGTCACAGTAAAGTTCTAAGTCATGCAACCGAAAAGGCATTTTTGCGCGTGAATTTCGCGTCATTCGACCGTGTTGTGTGCCATAAGATATACAAAAATTCTGCGTTTTTTTGTTCTTTTCGGCGCTAAAGACGGTAACTTCATATCTACAAAGCAATTAAACGAGCGGATTTTTTGGCGGGGCTTGACCAAAATAACGTGAACTTCCTTGACAGATGCAGTCGATTATCTATTATAAATTGCAATCATTGTACTTTGTGAATGTGAACTCAAGTGCCAGCTGACCGTAGCATAACTTATGAAGTACCACAAAATTCCAGACGAGACTATTCGGCGGTTGCCGATTTATCTGCGAGGGCTGCTGCTTTCGTCGGAACAGGGCCGACAAAGTATATCAAGCCGAAATCTGGCCGATTTCGTTGGGGTTAATTCCTGGCAGATAAGAAAGGATTTTTCCTACTTTGGCGATTTCGGCACCCGTGGAGTGGGCTATAACGTTGAAAAGCTCACAAAGCAAATTAAAAAAATACTCAAGCTTGATGCCGCCCCGAAAGTGGCTTTGGTTGGAGTAGGTAATCTGGGCTCGGCTGTCTTGGCGTATCCGGCCTTTAGAATATGTGGTTTCGACATCGCCGCCGCTTTCGATATTAATCCTAAGAAAATCGGCAAGAAAATAAATAACATCGTGGTCGAAGACGCTTCAAAGCTGCGGACGTTGAAAAAACGAAGAATCAACCTTGCGATTATAACTGTTCCACGAGACGCCGCCCAGCAGACAGCGGACGCGCTGGTCAAGGCGGGAGTAAGGGGTATTTTGAATTTTTCCCCGTGCTATATAGTGGTGCCTAAAAAAGTCAAGGTAATAACCATTGATATTGCAATGGACCTTGCCCGCTTGCCTTACTATATGCCGGCAAGTTGAAATATTAATTTGGATAATGTCGCTGTTAGTCGTTAGAAAATAATAAATTATATTTGACTATTTGTATCCGGCAGTATAGAAAGCATGCGACAAAGTTACAACTGAATTCAGGTGAGCAAAATGCAGACTGTTTTTATAAGTGAATTAAAGCCGTTCCTGGATGCTGTTGCCGAAGATATGGACCTCTATGTCCCAAAGAATGCCGGGACGCATTATGTATATAACAGATACGACCCCGCTGCTGAGGCCCCGGTGGAATTTAATAACATACGTACTTGTACGCCGATCAAAGAGTTTCTTTTTCCGCTGCGAGAGCTTGCTGCTGTTTTCCCCGAGCCTCTGGAACCGAAGGACATAAAACCATTTGCCGTCTTTGGACTTAAAGACTGCGATTTGCGCTCCATCGAAATCCTGGATAAGGTTTTTACAGAAGAAGAATTTGAGGACCCGTTCTATACGGCACGACGGGAGAAAATGTTTATAATCTCGTCCGATTGCTCCGAGCCGGCCGAGAGTTGTTTCTGTACCATCCTGGATGGGCGTCCTTTTGCTCAGAGCGGGTTTGATCTGAATATTTCGCAGGTAAAGGACGGCTTTATTATCGAAGTCGGCCCGCAAAAGGGCAAAGATTTTATAGAAAAACACTCCCAGCTTTTCACCGAGACCGGTGAGGCCTTATTGTCCGAGCGCGAGGAAAACAGGGCTGGGACGCAAAAGCAGCTTGAGCAAAACAATGCCGAACTCAAGTTCGATACGTCCATTAAGGAGATTGTGGAAAACAGTCAGGATTCTGAGGTCTTTGACTTTGAGGCGCAGAACTGCATTGAGTGTCAGGCCTGTACGCGGGTCTGCCCCACCTGTCACTGCTTTTATCTTTACGACACCAAACGGGAAGATTACTTTGGCAAGATGAAGATGTGGGACAGTTGTATGAGACTTGCCTACGCCGAAGTAGCCGGCGGTGCAAACCCGCGCAAAGTTCTCGGTGATAGAATCAAGCACCGTCTTATGCACAAGTTTTCTTATTTTCTCGATAGGTATGGCATCGATATGTGCGTCGGCTGCGGCAGATGTGTTGATGCCGAGGCCGGCGGGGTGGATATCCGCGAGATATTAAAGAAATTAAATGAAGAGCTTAAAGGCAAAGATAAGACAAAAGCGAAAGTTGCAAAATGAGCCAGAATCTTTACCAGCCTATAAACAGCGAGATCGTCGATATTGTAGACGAGTCTCCGACGATTAAGACTTTTGTCGTTGTGCCGGAAGAAAAAATTAAGTTCAAGACAGGCCAATTCGTGGAGCTGACTTTGCCGGGCGAAGGCGAAGCACCGTTTACCCCTTCTTCGTCGCCGGCCGATACTGAGAAGATGGACATTACCATCATGAAGGCCGGGCGGGTAACGGGTTTATTACACGAGTGCAAAAAGGGACAAAAGGTCGGTATTCGAGGGCCTTACGGCAATGGCTATCCGATTGATGATTTTGCCGGCAAAGAAGTCTACATCGTCGGCGGTGGTGTAGGTTTGGCACCAATCCGGTCTTTGTTCCTGACCCTCATCGATAGAATAAAGGACTTCAAATCCGTGGTTTGCCGATACGGGGCCAGAACACCCGACGATTTTATCTATAAAAAAACACTTTTTGGCCCCTGGCAAAAAATCGACGGTGTGCATATGAAACTTACCGTCGATGAAGCAAACGGCGAGTGGAAAGACAATGTCGGCGTGGTAACTACCATACTCAAGCGCGACGACGTGAATATTGCAAACGCCGTGGCGGTGGTCTGCGGCCCGCCGATTATGATGAAATTCGCCACCTTAAAGCTGTTGGAATTCGGATTCGGTGCTGAGCAAATTTATATTTCAATGGAAAAGAATATGAGCTGCGGAGTAGGTAAATGCGGCCATTGCATGATTGGCAAGTATTATGTCTGCAAGGATGGGCCTGTCTTTACATATGACCAGATAAAGGACTACCCGAATATCTGGGATTAAGAGGAAAACGAGGTTTTGTATGGGTAAGAAGTTAATAATCGATTTGGCAAAATGCAGACCTCAGAGCCAATCGAAGGTACGGTGTTCATATAAGCACCACCCTGATAACAAAGGCATCGACGCGTTGTTGGAGATGATTCGCTTCGCCCTAATCTGTCGCAGGTGCGAAACGGCACCGTGCATCACTGCTTGTCCCGTAGGAGCCCTGGAGAAGGAGCCAACGGAGAACGATGATTATGGCGTTCTTAAACGGGCAAATATGCTGTGCACCGGCTGCGGCGGTTGTGCGATAGCCTGTCCGTTTGGAACGGTATATACCGATTTGATACCTTTTCCAAGCAGTGTTTGCGACCGGTCCAAGGGCAGATTAAAGGAGGGCGAAAAGCCGTTGTGCGTTACTACCTCTGAAGACGGGAGTATAGATTACAAAGAGGTTAAAGTGGAGGGTGATTTGGTAGAGGTCTTTGAAGATATCGTTGTTAAAGTATCCGGCGGTGTCCTCTGGGAGCCGTTTTTGAGGGAAAAGGAAAAGGCAAATAAATGAGTGTCCCATTAAATATTTTGTTCTGGGTTGTTGTTATTCCGGGTACTGTTATTCTCGGTTTGGTCGCCTGCTGGATAGTCCGTAAGGTCAGCGCCCTGGTACAGTGGCGTGTTGGCCCACCGCTTTGCCAGCCGCTCTACGACATTATGAAATTGATGGGCAAGGAAATACTTGTGCCGCAGGACGCTCAACGAACTGTTTTTATGGCGGCACCGCTTGTCGGCCTGGCGGGAGTGTTACTGCTTTCGATGATGCTCTGGCGGATAACTGTTGCTCAGACGGCCTTTATCGGTGACATCATTGTAGCGATTTATTTGATGGTGCTGCCTTCGCTGGCGTTGATTCTCGGCAGCTCAGCCAGCGGCAGTCCCCACGCAGCGATTGGCACAAGTCGGGAAATGAAACTGGTTATGGGTTATGAGCTATCGCTGGTGTTGGCATTTATCGTGGTGATTATAAAAACCGGTGGACAGCTCGATTTAGCTACAATCGCTCAGCAGGCACCGGCTCTTAGCATATCCGGAATGCTAGCGTTTTTGGTTGCGTTATTGTGTGTCCAAGCGAAACTCGGGTTTGTCCCGTTTGATATAGCCGAGGCAGAGACGGAGGTTGCCGGCGGCGTACTGATAGAATATTCCGGAGCTTTGCTTGCTGTCTGGAAAGTTATGCACGCGGTGATGCTCGTGGCTCTTCCGCTGTTCTTGGTAACGGTCTTCCTCGGCGGCTTTGGTACGACAGGATGGTCACTGGTCTGGGGCATCGGCAAATATGTATTAATAGTTGTTTTGTTGATTTTGATAAAGAATACAAACCCGCGTGTGCGGATCGACCAGGCAATGAAGTTCTTCTGGTTTTATTGTGGGATCGCTTTGGTTGCTGCAATTATCCTGGCAACAATAGGTAGTTACTACGGTATCGGCTGGTTGTAGATGGTTGGACGAGGCCGTCGCCGTGCGACTTGAATCGTCGCCGTGCCGGCGACGGCTAAACAGGACACGAAATTATGAGTTGGAAAATATGGTCGTTAAAAAAATCGCCTTGGGTGTTTCACGTTAACGCCGGTGCATGCAACAATTGTGATATTGAAATTGTAAATTTGCTGACTCCGAAGTTTGACGTTGAAAGGCTTGGTATCAAATTGGTCGGCTCTCCACGGCACGCTGATGCCCTGCTGGTAACCGGTGTGGGAACGCGCCAGGCGGTGCCGCGTCTGAAAGAAGTGTATCGCCAGACCGCCAAACCCTGCGTCGTCTTTCTCGTCGGTGCCTGTTCCTGTGGGACAGGTATATTCCACGAGGGGTATCACGTCGAAGGGCCTGTGGACAAAATAATCAGAGAAGAGGACCCTAACGCAATTATTGCTTATGTGCCGGGCTGCCCGCCGAAGCCGGAGGCTATGATATCCGGCATAGTGAAGGCGTTATCGGCTTTATGATGCGTCGTGCGTGATGCGTGATGCGTATTGCGAAAAATATACGAGAAAAGAAATATGAACCAGGAAGAGCTAAATAACAAACTGTCAGAAATAAAAGATAAGCTCATAGCAGTCGAGCAACCGGCGGACAGTAGAATATACCTTACCTGTGAGGCCGAAAATAGCTACGCCGTCAACAAGTTCTTGTTTGAAGATGTGCCTTTAAGGTTTGTGATTGCTACTGGCATTGATTCTGATGATTGTTTTGAAATTCTTTATCACTATGCGTATGACGAAACCGGCTGTATGGTTACTTTGAAAGCTTTCATTCGTGACCGTGAAAACCCGGCGATTGAATCTATCGCACCGTTTATGCCGGCCGCGGAGTGGATAGAAAGAGAGATACACGACATATTGGGAATCGAGTTCAAAAATCATCCCGATATGAGGCGACTAATTTTGGCCGATGATTGGCCGGAAGGTATCTATCCCTTGAGGAAAGATGCGAAAAAGCCAGTAAAACGGCCGGACGGTGAAGTATGCAGCCGTCCAATTGTCCAATCGCAATCGCCCGCCCGGCGGACCGTCGAGCTCTCGAAACCGGTTGTCGCGGTTGGCCCGTTTCATCCGCTGCAGGAAGAGATGGAGTTTTTCCAGCTCACCGTCGACGGCGAGATAGTAACGGATATTGATATGAGAATATCTTACAATCATCGCGGTATAGAAAAAATCAGCGAATCGCTGCAGTTTGACCAGGTTCCGTTTTTGGTTTCTCGTATATGCGGGATTTGCTCAGCCTCGCATCCCTTAGCTTATGTGCAAGCTGTTGAGGACATTGCCGGTGTCCAGCCGCCGGAACGGGCGCTGTATGTGCGAACGATTATCAACGAGCTTGAACGCATCCACAGTCACGTACTCTGGGTGGGCCTGGCAGGGCACTTTATCGGCTACGATACCGTCTTTATGTGGGCCTGGAAATATCGTGAGCCGGTGCTTGATTTGCTCGAAGAGATAACGGGCAACAGAAACAATTACGGCAACGTGAAGGTTGGCGGCTGCCGTGAGGACATCCCTGATGAGCTTACGCCCAAGATACTGAAAGAGCTGGACAAAATCGAAAAGAAGATGGAGATGCTAACCAAAGCCGTGCTTGACGACCCTATTCTCCACGCTCGACTCAAGGGCGTAGGTATTTTGACCAGAGAAGCCGCTGTTGACTATGCCGTAACAGGCCCGACAGCGAGAGGCAGTGACGTTGGTATTGACGTAAGGCGAGACGACCCGTATGCCGCCTATGGCGCTTTGGACTGGAATGTAATTACCCAAACCGAAGGTGATGTCTTCGCCAAAGCTGTTGTCCGTCTTCTGGAGACCTTCGAATCCATTAAGATAGTCAGACAGGCCCTGAAAAACCTCCCTGACGGTCCTGTTACGACAGAAGTCAAGGAAATCCCGCCGGGCGAGGCGGTCGGGCACGCCGAAGCACCAAGAGGCGAAACATTCCATTATGTCCGCAGCGACGGCGGCAACAGGCCGGTCCGCCACAAGGTTAGAGCACCAAGTTACGTTAATGTGCCTTCGTTCAGGGCCTCGTGCATTGGTCAGCACATTGCTGATGTTACAATTACACTCGCTGCGGTGGATCCTTGCTACAGTTGTACCGAAAGATTAGCTGTTGTTGACCAGCACAAGAACGTTATACACGATTACGATACTTTGCTGCGATTGAGTCGTGAGAAAACGGCACGGATTAAGAAAGAAATGGGCGCGCCCGAACTGAAGATGGAGGATTTATAAATTGGATAAAACTTTGCTTGTCCCTGTCTTTTTGCCGCTGATTGTAGGCTTTGTGCTGCTGTTTTTGCCGAACAAAATGAAGTCTGTGTCCAGGGCATTGACGCTGATTATTTCGGTTATTACGTTTATTCTGGGAATCAAGATATTTACCGGTGGCATATCTTCGTTCGCTTGGCCCATCCTTCAATTAGATAATGTGAATTTAGAGTTGTTGCTGAATGTAACGCCTCTCGGGAAATTCGTATTGTTGTTTGCTATGGGCTTCGGCCTGTTAATAGCTTTATATTCACTGAAATCACAAGCGACGAACGACGAGCGACGAGCCCCGAATATTTATTACGGCGCGATTCTGATTACAATAGGCGGCTCAGCAGGAATACTACTTTCCAATCACTTATTGTTTCTGCTGATATTCTGGGAGATTGTTACCACTTCGCTGTATCTTCTGATAACAACGGGCGGCAGAAACTCCAACTTTGCAGCGACAAAAAGTTTCGCAATGATAGGCGCATCCGACGCTGCTTTCATGCTCGGCGTATTTATGGTCTGGGCGCTTTCGGGTACATTTGTCATCTCGGATATTAGCCTGACGACCACTTCCGCACTGACGATTATAGCCTTCTTGCTGCTTATGGTAGCGGCCATTACCAAAGCAGGTGCAATGCCTTTGCATACCTGGCTGCCTACCAGTGGTGAATATGCGCCGGCCTCAGTAATGGCTCTCTTGCCTGCTGCAATCGATAAACTTTTGGGAATTTATCTGCTGGTGATAATCGTACGGGAAATTTTCATACTGGAGTCAGTTGCTTTAAGTATTGTCCTGGCGATTATTGGTACGGCAACGATTATTATTGCTGCGATGATAGCAATAGTACAGCACAATATTAAGAAGCTGTTGGCCTACTCTGCGATTAGTCAGGTTGGTTATATGGTATTAGGCATAGCGACAATGACACCTGTCGGTTTTGCCGGTGCAGTATTTCATATGTTGAATAATGCAATCTATAAATGTTGTTTATTTCTTGGGGCAGGTGCAGTTGAGGAGCAAACCGGAACTGCTGAGATGGATGAACTCGGCGGCCTGGGCAAAAAAATGCCGCTGACTTTTGTTGCGTTTCTCATTGCGGCTCTGAGCGTTTCCGGCATTCCACCATTCAACGGCTTTGTTTCCAAATGGATGGTTTATCAAGGCGTGATTCAGATGGGGGCCGAACAAACGAGTGTGGCAGCCAATCTGTGGCCGATCTGGCTGATTGTAGCTATCTTTGGAAGTGCGATTACGTTGGCTTACTCGGTAAAGATCATACACTCAGTGTTTCTTTCACGTTTGCCTTCTGACCTCAAAGATGTAAAAGAAGTTTCGCTGCCTATGAAGATTCCGTGCATTATACTTGCTTCACTATGTGTACTTTTCGGAGTCTTTTATAAACAACTGCTTGAGTGGTTCATTTACCCTGCTTTGAATATAGAACCGGGTACTGCAATCTTCGGCACCTGGGAATCCGGACTCGCTACTATCCTGATAGCAGTTGGTATTGGTCTTGGTGTGCTCATCTGGTTTGTCGGGAAGCTGTCGAAAATGGTCAGAATCGTGCCCACCTGGACTTGCGGCGAAGTGCAGACTAATGAACAAATGACGGTACCGGGAACACATTTCTACAAAACTGTTTCTTCTATGGGCGGCTTGAAACAGCTTTACGCCGGCCAGGAAAAAGGCCATTTCGACACATATAATCAAGGTGGGAAGATAGGCCTGGCTTTAACAGATTTTCTGCGATGGCTTCATTCCGGTGTGCTGCCGATGTATTTGACCTGGGTAACTTTAGGATTACTGGTAATTATATTTATAGTTTGTGAGATTCGATAACGTTGTCATTGCGAGCGGAGCGAAGCAATCTCTAAAACTTAACGAATGAGATTGCCACGGGCTGCTTCGCAGCCCTCGCAATGACAGAAGGGACAAACACAATGACTATTATCTTCTACATTTTACTGCTGTTTATAATAATCGCGGCTATTATTGCGGTGGAAACACGGTATCTATTAAGTGCCGTGATTTGTGTCGGCGCCATCGGCTTTGGTGCTTCTTTAATGTTTCTGTTCCTGCGAGCGCCGGATATTGCAATAACTCAGATTGTAGTGGAAGTTTTAGGTTTAATCATCCTGATTCGTGCCTGCCTGTCTCGCGAGTTAACCTTTATCAGCGGCGACAGGGAATTTTTCGCAGTGGTCGTTTCGGCGGTAATTATCTTCGCAATTTTCCTGGCGGGCATAAAGGTTCTTGACACTTTACCTGATTTTGGCACCGCTATTTTTGCTGAAGTTCCAGACACTGCTTCCCAAACATATATCGGCGAAGGGCTTGAGAAAACAGGTGCAGCAAATATCGTGGCTTCGGTCATTCTGGATTTTCGTGCCTACGATACGCTCGGCGAAGCAACTGTGCTGTTTACCTCGATTATCGGGGCAACTGTTATATTGCGAAAAAAGAGCAAGAAGCTACTGGAGGACCCCGAGTAATGAAAGGCATGACAATTATAGTAAAGACCATCAGCAGTTGGGTCAAGGTGCTCATTTTTCTGTTCGGTATTTATATTATTCTTTTTGGCCATCTTACTCCGGGCGGCGGCTTCGCCGGCGGTGTGATTTTGGCCTCTTGTTATGTACTGCTTATGCTGGCATTCGGCAGAGAATATGTAGAAAAAAACCTGCCTCTACCGGTTGCCTCAAAGCTCGATTGTCTGGGGGCATTCCTGTTTGCCCTGATAGCGGTCTTGGGGCTGGTCTTTGGTGGTACCTTTTTCCTCAATTTTCTTTACCAAAAGTATTTACCGGGAGAAGCGCTGGAGCTTGTCAGTGCCGGGACTATACCATTGTCGAACATCGCTATTGGCCTGAAAGTCGGTGCGTCACTATTTCTGGTAATTCTCGTTCTTTCGATGTTTAGGCCCGATATGTCAGGTAAGAAAGAGGAGTAAAACCAATGCCTTATGCACTATGCTTTTTGCTGTTCATGATTGGGCTGTATTGTGCAGTCGTCAAAAAAAATATGGTTAAGATCGTGATCGGCATAATGGTTATGGAATATGCCGTCAATCTTTTTCTGATTATGCTGGGGTACCGCTTCGGCGGAGTAGCGCCAATAATCGACAAGGGCCAGCTCGAAGCAGGAATGGAGCAATTTATTAGCAGCTCTGTTGACCCGCTGCCTCAGGCCCTCGTACTTACCGCGATCGTTATTAGTTTAGGTTCTTTAGCCCTGATGATTTCAATATGTATTAGAACTTACGAAAAATACGGCACCTTTGACATTACTCAAATAAGGAGACTAAAAGGATGAGCATTCCGCTGCCTGTTTTCATTGCTATCCCTTTGGTGACGGCATTTGTGCTTCCGATTTTCGGTAAGAAGGGCAAAGACGCTGCAACGGTCTTGGCCAACCTTGCAACCATTTCACTGCTCGTATTGGCCGTTGCCTCCATCGGTCAATCCGGCGTTTATGAAATAGGCAAGTGGTCTATTCCACTTGGAATTAATCTTGTCCTTGACGGCTTAAGCTCACTTTTGCTTTTGGCTATTAGTGTTGTCGCTAGCGCTGCGATGCTCTTTAGTGCCAGGTATATGGAACAATACACCGCCAAGGCAAAATACCTGAGCCTGTTTCTGCTTATGGTTGCAGGTATGAACGGTGTCGTACTTTCAGGGGACATCTTCAATCTGTTTGTGTTCCTCGAAATTGCTTCGCTCGCCTCCTACGCACTTGTCGGCTTTGGCTGTGAGCACGAAGAGCTTGAGGCATCTTTTAAGTATATGGTTCTGGGCAGCATTGGTTCTATATTTATCCTTTTTGCGGTTGCCCTTGTTTACGGTAACACCGGCTCGCTTAATATGGCTTATATTGGAAAAGCAATCCGAGACTCGGGTCTGAACGCCGGCCTTTCCTTTGCTATGGCTTTGTTTGTTGTCGGCTTCGGCCTGAAAGCCGCCCTGATGCCGTTCCACGCCTGGCTGCCCGATGCGCACCCATCGGCCCCTGCTCCGATTTCTGCAATGCTGTCCGGCATCCTCATAAAGACCCTCGGCATTTATGCCCTTGCTCGTGTGGTTTTCAATGTTTTTGGCGTTTCAGTCTCAATCGGCTGGCTCTTGGTCGTACTCGGTCTTTTGAGTATGGTTGCCGGGGCGTTTTTGGCAATAGGACAGGGGGATTTCAAGCGGCTCTTAGCCTATTCGAGCATCAGCCAGATTGGCTATGTAGTCCTCGGTATCGGTCTTGGCGGACTTATCCTTGCCAGGGCGGGTAATAATATAAGTACCGAACAGTTAGGATGGGCTTCGCTGGCTATCCTTGGCGGCCTGTTCCACCTTGTCAACCACGCTGTTTATAAGTCTTTGTTGTTTTTGACCAGCGGCTCAGTCCAAATGTCAACCGGCACAAGGCAGCTAAAACAGATGGGCGGGCTCGCAGAAAAATTACCCTTCACACGCGCAACCTGCACCCTCGCATCGGCCTCTATTGTCGGTATCCCGCCTTTCAGCGGGTTCTGGAGTAAGTTAATTCTGGTGGTCGCAGCAGTACAGGCAGGTTTTTATTGGATCGCAGCAATAATTGTTTTCGTAAGTTTGTGTACTTTAATTATGTATTTGAAGGTTCAGCGGTATGTTTTCCTTGGCGAGCTGCCGGAGAATCTCCAGCAAATAAAGGAAAACAGGGGCTCTATGCTCGTTGCAATGGTATTCCTGGCCTGTTTATGTGCGCTTATGGGCTTGCTCGTGCTGGTCCCCTGCTTAAAGCAGAGCATTCTTGAGCCCGCTGTTAAGGTGTTGACTGATGGACTCGAGTACTCTGCTATTGTAATGAAAATGTGACAGTAAGGGTGTGATCGTATGAGACGACTGATTTACTTTGTTTTGGCTTTTGTTATTTGGATCCTGCTCACATGGCAGATTGATGCTCAGGTGGTAATTGCCGGTTTGATAGCCTCGGCAATCGTGGCATTTTTGTTCCATGAAATCTTGCCTAAGGAACATCGTATATTTATTTCGCCGATGCGGTTGTTTTGGCTTTTGGTTTATGTGCCGGTATTCTTCTATTATATGATGAAGGCTAATCTGGATGTTGTCTATCGCGCCCTGCATCCTAAAATGCCGATAAAGCCTGGCATTGTAAAAATAAAAACAATTCTAAAAACAGAATCTGGAATCACTGCACTGGCTAATTCCATTACTCTAACGCCGGGCACTTTGACGGTGGATTTGACTGACGATGGGGACCCCGCTTCGCGGGAGACCTTTTTATATATCCACTGGATTAACGTAAAATCCGATGATATCGAGCAAGCAAGCAAACTCATCGCTCAAAGGTTTGAGTGGTTCTTGAAAAAGATTTTCGAATAGAAAGAGGTAGCCATGATAACGTTATTCTATATTGGCTTATTTATATGTTGTTTCTTGTGTTTGTATCGAATAGGTCGCGGCCCAAGCGCTCCGGACAGAACCGTGGCTATTGATATTTTGGGTATCGTTATAGTAGGTTTCTGTGCCGTCATTGGCCTGGATGCCGAAAAGGATTTTTATCTTAACGTCGCTCTTGCCTGGGCACTGCTGAGCTTTATAGGAACTATAGCACTGGCAAAGTTTTTGGAGGGCAGAAGTTTCGATGACTGATATCATTGGATACATACTGATAATGATTGGAATTTTGTTCGATGTATTCGGTTGTATAGGGCTGGTCCGTTTTCCCGATGTTTACAACCGTCTGCAGGCCTCAACGAAATGCGTAACTCTCGGAACCATTTTGCTTTTAGTTGGTGTTGCCTTAGTCAGCGGTTCGGGAGCCACAGGCGCTAAAGCGATAATCTGCGCTGTTTTTATATTGATAACTTCACCTACGGCTGCACACGCAATCGCCAAAGGCGCTTATGCTTCCGGGGTGGCACTGTGGAAAAATAGCGTCGTTGACAAATACGCAGAAGAAACTGATAAGCGATAAAAGAAAACTAAATGCCATATCAATAGTCGATAGTCAATTACTAACGGGAGCTCAAAATTGCGTTTGCCAAAATTAAGAGAATTAAAAGAAGCTGTTACAGCGGTCTTTTCGCCGCGGTTTACCACTCGGTTTCCTGCTGTGCCTTGCGTAGTGCCGGAAAGGTACAGAGGCAAACCGGAATTTGACCTCGATACCTGCATCGGCTGCGGTGCCTGTGTAAACGTCTGTCCGACCGAAGCGCTTACCCAAACCGATGTTTTCCAAGCCGACCCGCCGGTAAGAAAGATCACTCTTCGACATGATACGTGCATTTTTTGCGGCAATTGCAGGGATAATTGCACCACTGAAACGGGCATAAAGCTCTCAAACGAGTGGGACCTGGCTGGTTTAGATAGAGAAGCTATGGCTGAGACTCAGGAATTTGAGCTTCAGCTATGCGAAAAGTGTGGTGCGTTAATAGGTACCAAAAAGCATCTGGTCTGGCTTTATGAAAAGCTCGGCCCATTGGCCTATACAAACCCTTCCTTATTGATTGCCAAAAGCGGTGAGCTGCTTACCGAGCCGCAGGATGTTCGCAAGCATGCGCAGAAGGATGAAGGTTCCCAAACAGGCGATTTTATGCGAATCCTGTGTCCTAAGTGCAAATGCGAGCTGAACATCCGGCTGTAAAATTCCGTATCGTATTGCGTCCCCGGTATTATGTGTATTGTATGCGATACGCGCCACGCACGACAAGAATTCTATGGGTACTGACCAACAACTCCTCCGGCAGCTAAATAAATTGCGCAATTCCGCGACGCTTATTGTCGGAATCGGAAACTTATTAAAAGGTGACGATGGAGTTGGGCCGCTTGTTTGTGAGCAGCTCGCCGGAAAAACCAGTGCCGAGCTGATAGATGCCGGTACTGTGCCGGAGAATTATATCCAGCCGATTATAAAAAAAGCCCCGCGGAATCTGCTTGTTATTGATGCTATCGACTTCGGAGCCCCGGCTGGAACAATAAGGATATTCGAACCTGAGCAGCTAAACTCGCACGCTTTTTCGACGCATGCGCTCTCACCCCGGTTATTTGTTGATATGGTCTGCCAAAGTATTAAGGTTGATGTATATTTTGTCGGGATTCAACCTGCACAAACCCAATTAGGTGAATCGGTATCGCCACAAGTAAGCCAGGCCATCCAGCAGCTTTCACAGATACTTGCCGAAGTTTTCCCGCTCGAGGAGTAATACAGAGCCGCAACCGTTTCCTAAAACAGAGCCGCGACCGTAAGGGAGCGGTATTGTACCTGTAGATTTACTTGAGCAACCGAAAGGCTTTATTTGCATCGGCGGCCGAGTCAAAAGCCAGATGGACTATTGCACGTCTGCCAATGCTGGCAGCGGAGAGGCCCCGAAGATTGATGCCGGCATCGGCCAGTCGCCTCGTCAGTTGGGCACCGAGACCAGGCTTATCGGCGGCGGCGATGCGGAGCCCGCGCAACGATACGGTTTTCGCAAAGCCTGCCTTCTTGGCGGCCCTTATTTGCTTGGCACCCTTGATAGGCGTAACAAATACCACACCTGTCCCAGGCTTTTTAGACTCACGGCGGGCAATGGCAAATTCAAGGTCGGTGCCTGCCTGGGCAAGAGCGTCAAGTTTCTTAGCTAATCCACCGGGTCGGTCCTTAATACTGGCCGCCCACACGTCAACGCGAGTAACATCCAGTTTCATGATTTGTCCTCCAAAAAACAATTGTCACAAACTTCAAACGACCGTTCGTTGTTCTGTGTTCGTTGTTCATCGATGAACTATGAACCATGAACTAAAGCATCATGACTTATCATACACTTTTTAAGACCAGCATATAATTTGACCATTGCCTCAGCCTTTGTCAATACTTTAAATAATTAGCCCCGCTATTTATTGAAGGGGTTTTTATCCAAGCGCGAGTTATTTAGCCGTTGCCGCTCCGGCGTAGCTCCGTGCTACGGCCCATCATGGCTCGGCCATGCCGAGACAGGCAGGCTTCGCCCTGACAGTCGCGCATCATTGGGATTATTTGGCCTGCCTTCCCGAACTGCGAATGTCGGTTTACCCGCCACGCGAATGGCGGGTTTACTCTCATAATACCCTGTAGCACAAAAGTTTACATTCATTCTTTCTAAAATTGGCTTTGATTGGCTTTGAATTGGGTTTGAATTGGGTTTGTTTTTT
>JAUXAL010000076.1 GCA_030619925.1 Phycisphaerae bacterium
TGTCTTCTGTCTTCTGTCTTCTGTCTTCTGTCTTCTGTCTTCTGTCTTCTGTCTTCTGTCTTCTGTCTTCTGTCTTCTGTCTTCTGTCTTCTGTCTTCTGTCTTCTGTCTTCTGTCTTCTGTCTTCTGTCTTCTGTTTCTTATCTACTGCTTATATCATCAGCAGTGCCGAAAATCTTGTCCGGCCCAGCCGATATCAGCTCAGGGAAATTATCACCGGGGACATACCTGTAATCCAGCACCGTCCCCCACGGGTCATATATCTCCGACGGCGTGTCAACAGTTCCGTATTCGTTCTTTACCAGGGAATCAGCGAGTTTTCCCAATACCTCCCGAGACTCCGGCATCAAGTGAAGCTCTCTACAAAGATATTCCGAATGTAAGGGCGCATTTGTAAAATCCTTTTCAGGTTGTTCGGGAAATTTACCTGTGCATTCACAATATTCCTGCAGTGCGAATTCCAGCAGGGCACAAGTACATTCGAGACACCTTTCTTTGGACTGATTATCGATACGAGCGGCGATGCCGATTACCATTGTAGTCAGCAGCGCAATTACACCCACCACAATCAGCATCTCGACAAGGGTCAAGCCGTGTTTGTATTTGTGAGTTTTCATAGTTTTAGCTTGCTCAAACGGGTGTGGATGGGAGGCTTAGTCTTCAAAATTGCGAATGTCGTCACCTGTCCCATAAAGACCATCCGCCCCCGCCGAAATCAATATGTAAGAATCAGGCCTGTAAGGCCAAGGTCTCGCTGCTATCTTCGGTTCTCTGATATAATCATAGAAAAATCCGAAACGATTGGCCGGCCAGCTTAGCGGATGCTCCCTGCGATCGGCCTGCTGCTTTACCAGAACAAGGGCATCATTGTCGGAGGCATCGTAAATTTCACGTATTGCTTTTCCGGAAGTGTTTGCCCTGTAATAAAGAATTGGCGCCCCTGCGCTAACAGTCTTTCCGTTAGCCAGCGTTGTTTTCTTTGTGCCAAATACGTCGCAAAGGACAAAAGTATCCGGGGCCAAAGGTGCGGTATTATAAAACAAGCCTGGTTTACGAATTGAGATGTTACCTAATCTGAAAGCACTGATGGTCGCAAGCTCCAGATAAGGACCTTTTCTCTGATCGAAAAAAACGGGATTGTTGGCATCATATATAAAAAGTCCATCGTCATTGTACCCATTAGACCTGAAATTTGATTTTGGATGGAACCCCAACAAATCCCAGCCCATAAGAGCCTCAGCGAGCTTTTGTGCACCACAGTAATCGCTATGTGGCGCCGGTGGTAACAGCCAGTCAGACGGAGGATAGTCGCCATAGTCGTTTTTGAAGACCGTCAGAGCCAGCTCGATAGCGGCAAACTGGGCTTTTTGCTTTGTTTCCCTCGCGACACGGCGCACCATACTTAGAGCCGGCAGAAGCAGCCCAGTCAACAGTGCAACTATCGCCAGAACCGTTAGTAACTCAATAGCCGTAAACCCTATTTTTTTGCGCTTCACGGTCATCCTCTTTCATAAATCTATTACCGTTAGTGGTAACAGCTTACTGGTCCTGCTTGTAGCCCATCCAAGTATCGGCAAAAACTGCAAAGTCGAAAAAGCTCACAATACCATTGGTATCTACGTCATCGTCCTTAAATAAATTGTATCTGTTATCCGGGCCCACCTCACCCAACCAAACATCTGCGACCAATTTGAAGTCGTTCATATCAACACGGCAATCGTAGTTAAAATCCCCGGCTAAAAGCTCGCTCCCTCCACAGTAAAGAGTGCACTGGATGAAATCCCACTGTGCAATGTAACGCTCCCATAACATCTCTGCTACATTTATTCTCATACCTAATGACAATTTGTGGAGGTCTTCATTTCTATATTTGGCCTCAATAATACAGGTTTGGTCAAAGTACTCGCCCCTTACATCTGAGCTTGCATTGTTCGACTCCCAAACCACATCATCATCAATCAGCAGAACTGCGGTGCACTTATTCGGGTCCCACTCAGTCATACTATATGTCTCTAACTTCAGGTCAAAAATAATCTGATTAACATCCGCCAGGTACACCTGTTGAGATACCGTTGCCATATCGTTAACGTCAAATGTTTCAAACCACTGCGAATAAACAGTCAAATTATAGCTGCCGTCGGCCGGCCAATCCCTATATACATATCCGCTGAATTTGTTAGCCGGCACATTGACATCCCAGCCATTCGGCTCTTGTGCCGTGATATCATATATCCGGTCATCGTCTTCGAAACTTCCGTTTACAATCTCGCAAACCTCGGCTTGCACCGGATTGCCGGCTAACAGCATAACTATTACTACTCCAGTAACTGCTACCTTTTTCATCACTACAGCCCCTTTTCTTTAAGTTATTCTTCCGCAACCCTTCGCCGTCAATGAAAGGTATAGTAAGAAACTTTCTCGAAACACAAAATGTCATTCTGAGTCTTTCACTTCGCTCAAGGATAAACTCAGCAAAGAACCTCTTATTTGTAGCCACCAGACCCTTCGTTTCGCTCAGAGCCTGCCCTGAGCTTGTCGAAGGGGCGAGAGCTTTCTAAGGCAGAGTCTCCGAACTTACACACCTTTATCTTCGGCTGATTAGCTTTCCACGGCTGTCACTGTCTGTATTTCCAGTCAAAATTGTATATGTCGTCAGACGTACCGTACTCACCATCATATCCCGCAGACATCAATATATAAGACTCTTCCCTGTAAGGTCGGCGCACCGTGGTAATCTGATTATTCCTTGTATTTCTGTAGAACCTTGCAGGGTCGGAAAGACTATGCGACGCACTCTTGCCTCCCTGCTCCCACGGCTTACCAAGACCAACCAGGACCTGGTTGTCCCAGAAATTGTAGATATTACCATTGTTGTCCAGAGGTGTTGGCGCGACGTTGGGGTCATGCAGTTTGCTTGACGTATCTGCCTTGTAGTAAAGTACGGGCATACCCATCTTCATGCCGGTTCGCATTTCACGTTTATATACGTCACATAAAACGAACGTATTCTCCTCAAAAGGAGCTATCTGACCGGGACCGTATATATCTACCAGCCTATAGGTGTTGGCATTTTCGAGCTGTATAAACAGCTCTTTTCTGGCTCCCAGGGTACTGGGCTCATATAACTGCCTTCCAAGGGCATCAATTCCATCTCTGTTGAAAAGTGAATCCAAATGAAAGCCCAACAAATCCCGGCCCACCATCGCTTCGCAAAGCTTCATCGCACCACAGTAGGGTTGACCCTCTCCGTCCACCGCAGCGGAGGGTGGATATCCGTCCCATTCGTTGTTGAAAAACTCTATTGCTATGCCGATGGTGCGCAGCTGGTTCTTTTGTGTCAGCTTTCTGGCGTACCGTCTGGCCATATTCAAAGACGGAACAAGAAGGCCTATGAGAATCACAATAATGCTCATAACCGTTAGCAGCTCTATAATGGTAAATGCCGCTTTTTTGTTAGATTGTTTGACGATCGACTTCATTTTTCTTCTCCTTTAATATTCAGTTAAACGTTTAGTTTATTTAGTTTTGTTTTTATCCTGCTGCGCTTAAGCTCGTGATAACCTGTATCATTGGCAAAAACACTGCCAGGACGATAAGCATAACGATACCGCCAAGCACAATAATCATAATCGGCTCAAGCATCGACATTAACGAGGCAACCAGCACGTCAACCTGCTCATCGAAGTTGTCGGCTACTTTCAGAAGCATCTTGTCCAGGTCACCGGTTTCCTCACCTACGCCAACCATATTGCAGACAATTAAGTCAACGGTTTTGGACTTCCGCAATGGGCTGGCAAACGTATCACCCTGCCTGATGGAATCGTGAACATTAGCGAGCATCTTGGCAAAGACTTCGTTTCCCGCTGTTTCGCGCGTCACAGTAAGGGCATCCAAGATCGGCACACCGGCGCTAATCAATGTCCCAAGCGTTCTCGTCCACCGAGTAACCGACACCTTACTGGTAATCTGACCCATAACCGGCACTTTTAATTTGATGGAATCCAGAACATATTTGCCGACGTGAAACTGCTTTATAATTCTAATTAGAAAAATTGCTGCAAACGGCACTCCCAACAGGATAGCCCAGCCATATTGGTATGCAATCCAATTGCTTATGCCGAGCACTGTGGTGGTTACGGGGTTCAATTCACCTTCCACCATCTCCGCAAGCACCGTTTTAAATTGCGGTATCACATATTTCATCAACAGCAAGAGAATAGTGAAAGCCGCGGTCAAAACCACCATTGGATAAACCATCGCACTTCTAACTCGGGCTTTGAGTTTCTGGGCTTTTTCCATAAAGTCAGCCACGCGTGAGAGGATCAGGTCCAGCACGCCGCCGGTCTCGCCGGCGGCCACCATACTAACCAGCAGCCGATCAAAAGCTCTTGGAAATCTGCCCAGCGCTTCCGAGAGCGTGGCACCGCCCTCGATGTCATCACCTACATAACCAATCACCCTCTTGAATGTTCCTGACTTTTGCTGCTCTTGGAGAATCCTAAGCGACCGCAGAATGGGCAGACCCGCATCCTGGAGCGTCGAAAGCTGTCTTGCAAACTGGGTTACATATTTGACTTTGACCTTACCGCCGGCACCACGCCTACGTTTTGGCTTTGCAACAGCTCTTACCGCTGCTTTTTTCCCCACGGCGCGTGAACGAACCCTTGTGGGGAAATATCCCATATTGCGTATTTTGCTTATCGCTTCTTTCTCACTGAGGGCCTCAATTTCGTCCTTTACTTCCACGCCCTGGGCGTCCAGCGCTGAATAATGAAAAACAGGCATTTTAAATATCTCCTCTGTATTGATAATTAGCTATTAAGTTGCTATTCATAGTGAGTCAATCCACCTTATCCTTCTTCAACTATCGTTTCTTTTACAATCTCGTCTATAGTCGTGATGCCATCATAGATTGCAGCCAGGCCGTTCTCACGTAGCAACCTCATACCGTTTTTTTGGCCGGCCGCCCGCAAGACAGTTGTCGAAGCCTGATTCATAATCAAATCACGTATTTCATCATTGAATACCATAATCTCAAAAATACCTATTCGACCCCTATAACCGGTACTATTACACTTATCACAACCTCGGCCGTAGTAAAACTTTTTATCCTTAACATCATCCGGCGTAAGTTGTAATTCCATTAATTGAGCTTCGGTCGGTTCGAATGCCGTTTTGCAATTTTCACATATCCTTCTGACCAATCGCTGGGAAACAATAGCTTCGAGGGTAGCGGTAATAAGAAACGGCTCAATACCCATATCCAAGAGTCGCGCTATCGAACTCGGGGCATCGGTTGTGTGCAGGGTGGTAAACACCACGTGGCCCGTCAGAGAGGCCTGGGCAGCAATCTCCGCTGTCTCAAGGTCACGAATCTCGCCGACTAATATAATATCGGGGTCCTGACGGAGTATATGCCTCAGGCACCTTGCGAATACCAGTCCAATATCCGGTTTCATCTGAACCTGAATAAGACCGTCAATGTCGTATTCTATCGGGTCTTCAGTGGTGATTATCTTTGTTTCAATACTGTTAAGCTCACTCAAGGCCGCGTATAGAGTGGTAGTTTTGCCGCATCCGGTGGGCCCCGTGACAATTATAATACCGTTAGGTTTGCGAATAAGCCGACGGATCAATTCATGGTCGTCTCGCCTCAATCCAAGTTTTGCTAAATCAAAAGTAACCTGAGCCCTATCCAGAACACGCAGCACAACACTCTCTCCGTACATTGTAGGCAGAACGCTGACTCGCAAATCAACCGGATTGCCCTGGACAGTCAGTGATATTCGGCCATCTTGCGGCATACGTCTCTCAGCGATATCCAAGTTTGCCATAACCTTTATACGTGAGCTAAGCGCCGCAGCAATGTATTTCGGCGGAGGAACCATCTCGTAAAGCACACCGTCAATACGGTAACGCATCTTGTATTCATTTTCAAACGGCTCAAAATGGATGTCCGATGACTTATCGCGAATTGCCTGCAGCAAAACCAGGTTCAGCAGTTTTTTGACAGGATTCGACTCGGACAGCTCCTTCAATTCATCCAGGTCGATACTCTGGTTCCTGCCCTCAAATTCCACAAGGAAACTGTCGCTTTGTATCTCATCTATCAGCTCGGTGATGTTTTCGTCCTGCGCCTCGTAATATTTGCTCAAAGCCTTTTCCAACGCATCAGGGTCAGTTATCTTCGCGGTAACTTTAAAACCCATCAGGGTATTTAGGTCATCGGTAGCTCTGAAATTATCAGGGTTGTCAAGGGCCACGCTCAACTCATTTCGCTCCTTATTATATTCGATTGGCACAATGTGATACGTCTTTGCCATTTGCGCCGGCACCTTCTCGACCACATCCGGGGGGATGTCAATGCCGTCGAGGCTTACATATTCCATTCCACGCTGGGCCGCCAGCGCCATCTGCAGTTGGCCCTCATCGACCAGTCTCAACTCAAGGAAAATCTGGCCTATTTGTATACCTCCGGGCCGTTGGCTCTGAATTTTCAGACATTCATGGACCTTCTCTCTGCTTAGAACACCCATTTTTATAAGTATCCTGCCGAGAGGTCTGCCCCTTAATTGCTCTATGGGAGGGAGCTTTTGTGCTGTTTTCATCTTTCCCATATAGGTTTCCCTTACAATCAACTCCGTCTCAAACCTGTTTCATTATATAACAATAAAACCTTTTTGACAAATAAATTATGAATTGGACATTTAGTTTTTAGGACTATAAAAAAGTGCTCGCTTTATCCCTTATGGTGTTCTGCGAGCTCAAAAAACTCCTCCGTCATGTTCAAAAGTGGAAAAATGCCATTTTTTAGTTCATTTTTCGGGTGGTGCTGCAAAACCCGGCTTGTTTTGCTCCCAATTAGGCCCTTAGAATTGGCCCTATGTCCTCCATTTCCTTTGCCTTTTCTTTTCTCTTTGCCTTTGCCCTTCCCTTCATGGCGCTCATTTTCTCCATAGCCTTATCCTGCAATGCACCCGGCTGACGGCTTTTGTCTATCATTTCCTCCAGTGCAACCATACCAGTATCATAAAGTCTCCAGAGGTGCTCATCAAGAAGCTGCATTCCCAGCTTTTTGCCTGTTTGAATGCTGGAATCGATACGGTAAGTCTTGTTCTCCCGGATAAGATTAGAAATGGCAGGTGTTACAACCATAAACTCATAAGCTGCAATTCTTCCTCTGCCGGCAGCTAAAGGACAAAGGACCTGACTGAGAACGGCTATCAAATTGCTGCTCAACTGAATACGAATCTGCTCCTGCTGGTCCACGGGAAATACGTCAATCAATCTGGTAATCGTTCCTGCAGCGCTTGTCGTATGCACTGTGCTAAAGACCAGATGGCCGGTTTCAGCGGCTCTAACGGCTGACTCGATTGTTTCGAGGTCTCGCAATTCGCCTACCAGAATCACGTCAGGGTCCATTCTTAAAACGCGTCTTAACGCCTCGCCAAAGCTGGGAACATCAGTACCAACCGCCCGCTGGTTAACAATAGACTTTTTATGCGAATGATAATATTCTATCGGTTCTTCAATGGTTATAATATGGCGGTCAAAGTTTTCGTTAATATAGTTTACCATAGTTGCCAGGGTGGTAGTTTTGCCACATCCGGTCGGCCCTGTAACCAAGAACAGCCCTCTCGGCCTGCGGCACAAAGCAGAACAAATCTTGGGCAAACCTATTTCCTCAAAAGTCATAATTTTGGATGGGATAAGACGTAATACCAGGCTAATATCACCTCTCTGCCGAAAAATAGAGACGCGAAATCTGCCTTTATCGGCATAGGCAAAACCAAAGTCGGTTCCACCCTCTTCCTGAATCTCCTGTTGATTTCGGTCAGGCGTGATGCTTTTCATTAAAGCCATAGTGTCATCAGGTTCGAGAACCTTGGTTTCCAGAGATCTAAGCCGGCCGTCTACTCTCAATATGGGTGGTCGGCCAGTAACAAGATGTATATCTGAGGCGCCCTGCGTGACACAGGCGTGCAGTAATCTGTCCATATTGACTGTTGCCATTTAAGAATCCTCAATAATTATATTTCGTCTAATCTATCACCGCACCTTCGGTCTGGGTTATTCTCACCACTTCAGCCGGTGTCGTTATTCCTTTGAATATTTTGATTTTGCCGTCTTCCATCAGTGTTCTCATTCCGCTTGCTTTCGCCGCCTTTCTCAACTCGGTAGCAGGTGCCTTTGAAAAAGCCAGCTCTCTCAGCTCGCTGTTCATTTC
This sequence comes from Phycisphaerae bacterium, assembly GCA_030619925.1. Lineage (GTDB taxonomy): Bacteria > Planctomycetota > Phycisphaerae > Sedimentisphaerales > Anaerobacaceae > JAUXAL01. The sequence goes on from JAUXAL010000076.1 coordinate 8,227, forward strand.
AAACATCTCAAATATGGCGAGTCGGCCTTTATAGCCGGTATCCTGGCACTGACTACATCCGGCCCCTTTGTGGATGGGATGTTTTTCGATATCCTCCGGGGCAATGTCAAGCGCCTGCAAATGACGAAGGTCCGGATTTTCATCAACCACTTTGCATTTTTTGCAAATGATTCTTATAAGCCTCTGTGCCATGATGGCCTGTATTGAACTGGCTACGAGAAACGGCTTAACACCCATATCTATCAGACGTGTAATTGCGCTTGGGGCGTCATTTGTATGCAAAGTGCTGAAAACCAGGTGTCCTGTAAGTGCGGCCTGAATTGCGATATCCGCGACAACGCCGTCACGGATTTCACCGATGAGTATGATATTCGGCGCCTGTCGCAACATTGCTCTTAGAATCCTGTCAAAGGTCAATTCGATTTCTTCTTTGACCTGGCACTGATTCATTCCGTCGAAGCTGTATTCGACGGGGTCTTCGGCGGTGATGATTTTCTTGTCCGGCTTGTTAAGCTCCTGCAAAGCGGCATACAACGTTGTGGTTTTGCCGCTTCCGGTGGGGCCCGTAACCAAAAAGATGCCGTTCGGTCTTTTTATTATCTTCTGGAATTGCTCATAATTGTCCTGCTCAAAGCCCAGCGACTCGATACCGACGTTGACGGCATCCGGACGTAAGATTCGCAGCACCACACTTGGGCCGTGGTTGCCCGGCAGAGACGAGACACGAAAATCGATGTCCTGACCTCCTATCACACGTTTAATACGACCATCCTGGGGCAGTCTTTTTTCGGCAATATCCATACCTGAGAGGATTTTGAAGCGTGTAACCAGCGGTGCCTGCATGCTCTTTGGAATATTGTCCCTTTCCAAACAGACCCCATCGATACGGTATCTTACACGTACTCTATCTGCCATTGGCTCAATATGTATATCGCTGGCCCGCATATAATAGGCATTATCTATTATCAGGTTTACCAATCTGATAATGGGTGCGCTATCATCCTCACCGGCGGCTTGAGCCCGAAGCATTTCTGCTTGTAACGCGTCACCGACCTCGGCAAGTTCAGCAGCAGTTGCGTCGATGCTATGCTTTAGTCTGTCACCTTCCTCCTTTTTTACCTGGTTGAAAGACTCCTGGATGTAAGAACGAATTTTCGCAGGGTTTGCAAGACAGCACTCCAGCTCGGTATTCAAGCGAAACCGAATTGCGTCCATCGTCTCCAGGTCCAATGGGTCACTAATAATCACCCTCAATTTTCCGTTATCCATACCCAGAGGCAGAACATTATGCCTTCTTATGAGCTCTTGTGGAATAAACTTGGTTGCATCGGAGGGGATGAGAGTTGTATCCAGATTTATGTATTCCAGCCCAAACTGCTTAGCGATTGCCTTTGTCAAAGTTTCTTCGTCTATCAGGCCCTGGTCGAGCAACACCTGGCCAAGCCGTTTATTATTGCTCTTCGAAGCCTTAATTGCTTCGATAAGGGGCTGCTTCTCTACCAGCCCAGCTTTGTAGAGTATTTCGCCCAAATGTTTGCGCTGCTTCGCCATATTCTCCTCAGAATTCTGCCAACCTCAGTAATAGTAATTATACCATCTATAACATAGTTAGTCAACCATCCAATTTTAGGCGCAGCATATTTAGAGCAGTTTGCGCCGCTCGAAGTCGTATGAAAGCTCTATCGTAAGAGAAAAGGCAGCGTTTGGTTTCACATTCATTATCGGAATCCACACTAATATATACCAACCCGACGGGTTTTTGTTCGGTTGCGCCGCTTGGGCCGGCTATGCCGGTTATACCAATTGCAAAACCTGTTCGGGCTTTTTTTCTGGCGCCCTGGGCCATAGCACAGGCGACTTGCTCGCTGACAACCCCGTATTTTTCGATTAAATCGGCTCCTACGCCAAGCTCGCTGGTCTTAGCGCTGTTGCTGTAAGTAACCCAGCCGTAGGTGAAATATCCGCTTGCTCCGGGGATGTCGGTTAGCAGCTTGGCTAAACAGCCGCCTGTACAGGATTCAGCTACAGCGATTGTCTTTTTTTGCTGCGATAATTTTTTGCCCACCACCTCGGCCAAAGTCTGTTCCTCCGTGCCATAAACCAGTTCTCCAAGCTTATCACGCAGAGATTTTACGTCTTTTTCAGCCATTTGTCGTGCCGTATCTTTATCTTCTGCGATTGCATTAATTGTCAGAGTGATTACACCATGTTTGGCCGTGCAGTTGATCAATGGGTTACTTCCTCTTTGCATAAGCGGGCCGAGTAATTCAGCGATGTTTGATTCACCTGTTCCGAAGCATCTTAGTTTTCGCACTACTACAGCCTGTCCGCCTGCTAATCGCTGCAGCTCCGGAAGAACCGATTCTTCAAACATTCGCTCCATTTCCGATGGCACGCCGGGCAAAGCAATAAGCAATTTGCCATTTACTTCGGCCATAATACCCGGTGCCGTGCCAAGAGGGTTTGCAAGCGCCTTTGCGCCGGCAGGTATGTATGCCTGAATTTTATTCTTCGCAGACATTTGCAGATTTCGATTAGTGAAAAAATTCTGTATCTTCTGCAGAAGCTCGTCTTGCAACTGCAATTCGACATCGAGGAATTCCGCTAATGCCGAGCGGGTCAAATCATCGTCAGTCGGCCCCAATCCGCCGGTAGCCAGAACTACATCAGCGTCAGTACTTGCCAGATTAAATGCCCGTACAATTGCATCCGTATCGTCCCCGATAGTATAAGAGCTGACAACAGGTATGCCAATAGAAAGTAGTCTTTCACTCAGATAAGAAGCGTTAGTGCTCACGGTCTGACCACTAAGCAGCTCATTGCCGATGCTGACGATACTTGCCTTTTTCATAAGGTCTAAAATTCTATTATTGGCTCAAGCATATTGCTGCGCCAGTTGTGGCTCAGGCTCTGGTCTTGCCGCCTGAAACGTTAATAACAGTGCCGTGAATATAACCGCTACGCTCAGAAGCTAAAAAGCAGACAGTGTCAGCGACTTCGCATAGTTTGCCACTTCTTCCCAGCGGGATGGAAGCTTTTTTATAGCGGTGACGCAGCTCTTTGACGGTAATTCGGCGCGTGTAGGCCAGCGCTCTCTCGTACTCCTCGGAGCGCAAAGCGGTACCTTCGAGGATCCCCGGTGCGACACCAACAACACGAACATTGTGTCTGCCGAGCTCCTTTGCCCAGGAACGTGTAAGATTGTAAACGGCGGCCTTCGTGGCGGCATAGACACTTTGACCTTCGGACCCTTCCAGGCCCGACTCCGAAGCCATATTGATAATAACTCCGCCACCGCCCGAATTGACCATTACCCGTGCAGCCGCCTGAGCACACAGGAAAACTCCTTTCTGATTGATCGAAACGACCTTGTCCCAAATCTCCTCGGTCAGCTCCTCTTTTCCCGCCGGGTCAACAAGCAGCCGGGGGACATTAATCCCTGCATTATTGACCAGAATATCAATTCGGCCAAAAGCGTCAAGAACCGCCTGAATCATAGCGTCAACACTTGCTTTGTTTGTCACATCGGTCGTCGTTGAAATATGATGGCCGCCGAATTTATCTTTCAATTCCGTGACTGTCTGCTTAGCACCTTCTTCATTCACATCGGCCACAACAACGTGCGCTGCGGCTTCGGCAAATCCTTCACAGACAGCTCTGCCAATTCCAGAAGCCCCTCCTGTAACGATTGCGACTTTTCCTTCCAAATCAAGCCAGCTCATTGAATTTCATCTCCAAATATTTTTTTCAAACCTGCTACTATTCTATAACATCTAACTTGACCAATGGCAACCTCAAGAAATTAAAAGTGCCTAAAGTGAGCTAAAGTGAGCTAAAGTTATCCTTTTTTCACTTTAGGCACTTCAAACTTTAGGCACTCCAAACTACAGACCACTACAAGCTAATCATAGCTTTGATTACGCCATCGCGATAGCCGGCCACCAGGTCAAACGCTTTCTTCGTCTGCTCAAGCCCAAAGCGATGGGTTATCATAAAATCGGCATGAACTTCGCCTGAAGCTACCAAATCAATCGCTTTCTGTGTGCATTTGTTCTGTCTTCTGATATTTACGATGGTAATCTCTTTTCTGCGTATCCTGTCGATATCGAAAGAGACTCTGTCTGTGCGGGGACTGCCGATAAGCACGAACTTTCCACCCGGTTTGAGCAACTCAAGGGCCTGGTCGATTGCCTCCTGCTGGCCGGCACATTCGAAAACAACGTCCATTCCAGCGGGTTGTCGCTGAAGAATTTCTTTGACTATGTCCTGGTTATTCGGATTGCCAACCCAGGTTGCACCGCCCTGCCTTGCGCCTTCCACACGCTCGTCAATCTTCTCTGTCATGTAGCAGGCGTTCGCGTTTTCAGCGTTGACGTTGAGCAGACAGCTTAGGCCGATTGGTCCTGCACCGAGAATCGCCACGTCGGCATCCTTTGGCAACTGGGCCCTTTTGACGGCATAAACGCCTATGGACAACGGTTCACACAAAGCCGCCTGTTCAAGTGTAATCGCCCCGTTAGTTGGAAAGCAGCACTCCTGCGGCATAACAAGATACTCACATAAACAGCCGCCACCCTCTCCCGGCGCACCAAGAAAACGCACGTTATGACAGGTGTTCTCTCTGCCCTTGGTGCACTGGTCGCACTGATGGCACGATGCGGCAGGGTCCACCACCACCTCGTCGCCGACTTTGACACGGTTAACTGAATCGCCGATGGCTTTTACCGTCGCGGCGCATTCGTGGCCTATTATGAAGGGATACTCGACAATTTGCGAGCCGATTCTGCCCATCTCATAATAGTGCACGTCGGAGCCGCAGATGCCCACCTTTTTGATTCTCAGCAGAACATCCGTTTCTTTTTGTAGACCCGGCTCCGGCACATCCTTAAGCTCCATTTGCCTCAAACTCGTCAGCACAGCGGCTCTCATAGGCTCTCTCCAGAAGAAAAGTAAACTGCAGATTGGTAATGCAAAGTGAGTCTTACTCGTTTCAACGGCAGAATATCACATTCTTATAACAAACACACATATTTTCCGCCACAACTATTTTACAGGAATCAGCTTTATCTCAAAGAGTTTCGGCCAAAACTTTCCGGTCACAAATAACCGTCCACTTTTTTGGTCGTACGCAATGCCGTTGAGAACATCCCTGTACTCAGCATAGTCTTGCCGAGCTAAGAGCCCTTTCATATCTATCCAGCCGGTCACCCGGCCTGTCTCGGGCGCGATTCTGGCGATGCGTTCGATACCCCAGACGTTAGCATAGATTTGGCCTTCAACGTATTCGAGCTCATTAAGCCCCGATACGGGAACATTGCGGTCATATACTCTAATCCGGCTGACTTGCTCAAACGTTTCAGGATCCAGGAAATACAACGTTGGCGTTCCGTCACTCATAATCAAATGCATGCCGTTGTGTGTAATGCCCCAGCCCTCGGTTGAGTAATTGAATTTTCGCAAGAGCTCAAAGGTGTCTTTGTCGTAAACAAAGCCGACGTTTGCCTTGTATGTCAGCTGAATGATGTTGTCTCCGTAAATAGTGATGCCTTCGCCGAAGAATTCAGGCGATAGTTTGTGCATTTTCAAAATGTTGCCCGTTTCTAATTCGACTCTGCGCAATGTCGAACGTCCGGGAAGCCCTGTTCCTTCATACAAAACGCCATTTTCAAAAACCAGCCCCTGCGTGAAAGCTTTTTGGTCGTGAGGAAAGGTATTGATAACTTCATAAGTGTACGTCTCGGAAGTATCCGAATTTTTGGAATCCAGACAGAACAGAACCAAAAGCGCCGCTAATATCGCTATGAAACCCGGAAAGAATAGCTTTAAGAATCGCTTCACAAATATCGCCTTCGAGCTTTATCAATCTAAACATTAAATCTGAAATTAATAATGTCGCCGTCCTGAACAACGTAGTCTTTTCCTTCGAGCCGGATTTTACCGGCTGCTTTGAGGGCCTTTTCGCTGCCAAGGGCTTTGAGGTCGTTAAAGGCAAAGGTTTCGGCCCTTATAAAACCCCGCTTAATGTCTGTGTGCACCTTGCCAGCCGCATCAACCGCTATGGTGCCCTGTTTTATGGGCCAGGCACGCAATTCATTCGAGACAACCGTTAGAAAGCTGACCAAACCCAGCGCCGAATAGCAGCTTTTGACAAACTTGCCTGCTGCCGGTTCGGTAATACCCAAATCAGCCATAAATTCCGCCCTGCTGTCAGCGTCTAACTGTGCCAATTCATATTCCAGCTTGGCAGAAATTGTAATAACGGGCACAGAGCCATCAATACGGTCAGAAAAATCGAACTTCTCGTCTAACTGGTCCTCGCCGACATTTACCGCAACTGCAATTGGTTTTAAGGTCAGGAATCCGAGGGACTTGATCATTTCGCGTTCGGCATCAGTTTCAATAGCCGAGCTAATCGGCTTTTCTGATTCGATTGCCTCCTGCAGTTTCTTTTGCAGGGCCAATTCCGCCTTATCGTGTGCCTGCGTTTTAGTGGGTTTATGGACTTGCTTTTCGAGTTTCTCGATACGCGTGGCTACAAGCTCTAAATCGGCAAGCAGCAGCTCGGTCTGCAGCTCGGCCAAATCCCTGGCTGGATTTACGCTGTTTCGATAGGCCGGCACCGCCGGATTTTCAAACGCCCGCACCACCAGAACAAGCAGCTCAACGGTTCTTATCTGGTTAATCAGCCGCCTGGCTGCAGCTCTGCCATGCTCATCAGCAAAGTTAAATCCCGGCAGGTCAAGGCAGTCGATTGTTGCATACGTTGTCTTCTTAGGCTTGTAGTACTCGGTCAGCCAATCGAGTCTTTCGTCCGGGACCGGCACAATAGCCTCTTCGATCGCGGTCGCACCAATCGCAGGAATTGCCTTGCCGCTTAAGCTCGCCAGAATAGTGCTCTTGCCGGATTGTAGCAGACCAAGCAAAGCGACTTTCAATTACGTAACTCCTTATTTATACACACTGCTTCCATAACAGTCATACGCAACAATAGCTGGAAAGTCAACTACCTGTAGTCTCCTTATCGCTTCGGTTCCCAGGTCTTCGTAGGCGATTACTTCGGCGGCAACAATATGTCGCGAGAGCAGCGCCCCCGCCCCGCCGATGGTAGAAAGATGGACTGCACTGTATTTTTTCAGGGCCTCTCTAACTTCATCGCCTCGATACCCCTTTCCGATCATTGCTTTAAGGCCGTTGGCGATTAGCTTCGGGCTGAAGGGGTCCATTCTTGATGAGGTAGTGGGGCCGGCTGCGCCGATTACCCTGCCGGGTCGGGCAGGCGTGGGGCCGACGAAGTAAATAATCGCTCCATCAAGCTCGAACGGTAGTTTATCCCCTGCTTCTATCGATTCGCACAATCTTTTATGCGCCATATCCCGCGCAGTATAGACCGCGCCGCTGACAAGAACCTCATCGCCCGCCCTTAACGACCGCACATCCGCTTCGGTCAGAGGGGCCTGCAACTTCTTTATTTCGCTCATATTTTTTCAACCAACTATGGACTACTAACTTCAGACTAATGCCAAGTTTACACTATATCAGCGATTTTGCGAATGGAAAAGATTCAAAAATTGCCCCGAAAATAGAACGCCAGAGCAAGTGTTGCTTGTTGTCGTTGCGCCTCTTGGAGTCTGACCGCTTATTGGTCCCAAATTTTATGTTGCTATCGGATGGTGTGTGATATAATGGTTTTGTTATGGCTAAATATCCGATATTTCTTGAACTTGGTGGTCGTCGTGCGGTTGTGATAGGTGCCGGGGCCGTAGCTGTGCGAAAAGCTCAAGCCCTGCTGGCCGCCGGTGCACGACTGGTGGTCGTGGCAGAACGCATCGATGATATGCTGACGGCTCTTTGTCGTGGCAAAAACGCTGAATTAATAAAATCGAAGTATTCAAAAGATTATCTTGTGGGGGCGGTGCTTGCCATAGCTGCAACGAATAACCATCAACTCAATAAACAGATTTACAAGGATTGTCAGGAGCTGGAGATCTTATGTAATGTCGTTGATGAGCCGCAGCTTTGTGATTTTTTTGTGCCGGCCGTTGTCAAACGCGGCAACCTGCAGATAGCCATCGGTACTGAAGGGCATTACCCTGCTTATTCCGGTCATATAAGAAAGAAGCTGGAAAAGGTTTTCACCGAAAAACACGGCCGATTCCTCGCTGAGCTGGAAACACTGCGAAAACAGATTATCAAAGACGTGCCGGACCCGGCCGACCGTAAAGCCCTGTTAGGGGAACTGGTTGATGATAAGTCGTTCGACTATTTCCTTGAAAATGGACCGGCCCAATGGCGAACTTTTGCTAACGGACTTATCAATAGATTCCCGCTGGAGTTTACCCCGCACCACAATGCGGGGCGGCAATGACATATCAAGCTTTGATTTTGTCAATTACCACTTGCAAATACTTTTGGCGGTGGCCTATGCGCTTCCTGCTGTGTTTGCGCCTGCGCAAGTACATTGGGTAGAGCTTCTTGCCCTTTACAACAGCGTCTTGAGCTGTGGTTTTAAATGAGGCAGTAACCTTTGCACCTTTCAGATATGGTGTGCCGATTTTGACTTTTTCGTCGTCACTTACAAACAGAACCTTATCCAGCTCTATCGTCTTGGCATTGGGTGAGACATCGGTCAGGTCGATATTTATACAGTCACCTTCTGCGACTTTATATTGCTTTGCACCCTGTTCAATTATCACATACATTCCAAAAAACTCCTGATTCCTGCACATTCAAAGAACCGTATAAAGCAAGCTATTCTACGCATTCAACTTTTTTTGTAAAGCAAATTATCAGATATTTTTGTGTCCTATTACCGAATATGAAGTTAAAATCCTGGCCGATAGCTTCTTCGGGAGTAATTTTATGCAGATAGCCATGGTACAGGACGAAATTCTGCCGGCCAAAGAGCTCAAACCGGTTTATTTTGACCGTGGAATCTACTTTGGCGATGGGGTTTACGAAGTGGTGCGAAGCTATGACGGCAAAATCTTTGCGCTCGAAGAACATCTGCAAAGATTCGCCAACAGCCTCGCTGCGATTGAAATAGCCGGCGTGGATATTGACCGGATTCGTTCCCGGGTCCACAAGGCTTTTGACGCGGCCGCTATTTCCAACGCCAAAATATATTTTCACATTACCCGAGGTTCGGCACCGCGAAACCACGTGGGCGATGCTAACTTAAAGCCTAATTTCTTCCTGACCGTCACAGAGTCGGATGATGATACAGAAGCAAAAACGAAAGGCATTGCAGTATCGACCCATCCGGATTGGCGCTGGAAGAGATGCGACATAAAGTCATTGAATTTATTACCCAATGTTCTCGCTCGTCAGGACGCCGCCAAGAAGGGCTGTGCCGAGGCGATATTTGTTGATGAGGCCGGGCTTATAACCGAAGGAGCGGCCACAGCGTTTTTTGCAATCTCCGGACGAACGCTGCAAACCGCTCCGCTTACAGCAAATATCCTACATTCCATCACCCGCAAATTTGTGATCAAAGCAAGCGAGAATATCGGATTAGAGATAATCGAAAAATCGTTAACGCCACAGCAGGCAAGCCGTTCGGACGAGCTTTTTATTGCCTCAACCACTAAAGATATTGCTCCTGTGGTCAGATTTGACGACAAGCTCATCGGAGATGGTAAGCCCGGCAAATATACGAAATTGCTCGCCCAGGAATTCGGCTCATTTACTGTATGAAGCTTTTGTTGAGGTTGTTTTACTGCGCCGGTACTAACCCGTCATATCTTTTGTTCTCGATTATTCTCGATTGACAATTTTGTTCGGGGTGGTTATCTTCAAAGCAGTTATGAACTCTTGCGCCCGTAGCTCAATTGGATAGAGTCGCGGACTTCGAATCCGAAGGTTGCAGGTTCGAGTCCTGCCGGGCGCGTTTAGTAACATTATGGCTAACAAGTTGTCCCTCCGAAAAACCTCATCCAATGGGAATACGAGATTCAGAACTGATGAAATCTATGAAACGTTGATCGAACTCGTAGAGGTGAGTGGATTGGCTAAAGCCTTTTTGCACAACAGGCTGGGGAATCGGCAGGCAATCTGACTGTCAGAAAACTTATCCCTCCTGACCTATGCAGCTACGCGGATATACCTGTGATGCAAACCTCCGAGAACGGGAATAGAAATAAGTTTGCTTGGGCCTAAAATTTGTGGTTGTTTCATTTGTAAGACAGGCGTGTTACCATATAGGCCCTGGTGTGGTCGTGCCACGTGATAGTACTCTTCGATGAATTCCTGAAGCAGCCGCTCAAGATGCCCCTGACCAAGCACTATCACATGATTGAGCATCTCTCGCCGTAGCGTTCCGATGAATCTCTCTACGAATGGATTTTGCCAAGGACTTCGGTATGCTGTGCGAACTTCCTCTATGCCACAGCTGTCCAGAAAAGCTCGTACACCGTTGCCATAGATCCCATCATTGTCACGGAAGAGATATTTTGGCTGTAGATCAAATGGCATCGCCTCACGTAGCTGCTGGATAACCCAATTCATAAATGGATTTCTTGTTACTGCAAAGTGTATGACTCTGCGTCGGCCATGATCAAAAACAAGGAAAACGTACAACGTAGCAAAGTTGATAGTTGTGGCAGTGAAGAAATCGATTGCCCATGACACATCCAGGTGATTACGCAGAAATGGCAGCCATATAGTTGATCTCTTGCGAGGTTTTCGCGGCTTGTACATGTATTTGCCGATTGTGTCATTGCATGGTGGGTCGTAGTTGAGAAGCAGAAGCGTATCACGAATCCTTTCACCGCTCCATAAGGGATTCTCTTTACTCAGTTTGTAAATCAGGTTCTGCATCTCCTTGGAAATCGGAGGTCGACCACCTTTTCTATGAGAAATCCACCGCCAGAAGTACCGGAAAGCAGTGGTATGCCACTTCTTTACTGTAGGAGGTTGCATAAGAGGAGCAAGGTCTTCCCACTTGTCCAACGACTTTGAGATTATGACCCATAAGAGGCGAAAACTGGCAGTAAATCTTGGGCAAGGGTCCTTTTTCTCCAGGATTCGCTGCTTACAGACAGCTAGTTGGCTCTCTGCTGCCAGCAGCTTGGCCGCCAGTACTGCTCTGGAACAAAGGATAGCCCGCAGGAAAGCCAAGGCATATCCCAAGATCTCGCGGACACAACAGAGAACAGTACGAAGGTTTGTTAGAAGGTTTCCTATGGTATTCATTCCGCCAAAATAGTACAATTAGTTACGTGTGGCAAGTTCGCGTAAGTCTTTTATTGAAAAAAGGGACGGAGTTTTTCGGGTGGACAGCCATATGGGAAATGCCGGCTTAAAGAATCTTTATCCCGATACAATCCGGTATCCATTGAAAAAATCGAAAAGAACGGATAATATTATTGACTTCGTTCACGCGATCATGTAGCGTGAGACAAAGTAGGGAGGGAAAAATGAAACTGGCTGATAAAGTGGCGATTATAACCGGGGGTAACTCTGGGATCGGAAAAGCGACAACCGAACTTTTTTCCAGGGAAGGGGCCCGGGTATGCATCACAGGCCGGAATGAAAAAAGATGTCGGGAAGTCGT
>JAUXAL010000068.1 GCA_030619925.1 Phycisphaerae bacterium
GATGCTCGTAACGATACTTGCTGTAGAAGCTTGAAGCTTGTTTTTTCGTGTATCCAGTTACCAGTTTCCAGCTTCGATACAAGTTTCGACACCCATAAACGGGGTTCTGAAAAAAGAACAACTTCGGCTGCCATTGGGAACCCCCCTTTATGATTGACGATTGACGATGGACGATTGACTATCCAGTATCGAGTATCGAGTATCGAGTATTTAGATGCATTATACCATAAAACAGATTAGATTTCAAGTAAATTTAAACCACGGATTACACGGATTTCGCGGATAGTCAAATGACTACGAGCTTTTTCATGCTCCGGCCAGAGAACGCAAACTATTATGCAACTGGTTTGTCGAATTGCCCAAAATTAAGTGATAATCCAAGGATTAAAAAGGTTGAGTACACCGTTGCTGGTACCGTTGGGTCGTCCCGAATTAGGCCCTGACTAAAACTGCGGCCCAAGCTGCTAACATACTTAGAATTGCTATCATCCCCGCAATCCAATAATGTTTGATTGCCGTTTTAGTAGCATTTAGAGCTATATCATAGTTCTTCGCTGCTGTTCTACACATGTTGACCATTGCTGCAGTTTGGAGGGCGCTGTGAATATTGCTGACGATTTCCGCAATATGGGCCTCTTGGAACGCATGCCTTTCTTCATCAAAACAAGTCTGCTTGATGCTCTCCATAATCTGGCATATGACCGCTCCAATATACTCACCTGCACCCACCTTCCTTGCCAACTTTATTAAAGCGCTGTATTTTTCTTCTCTTTTGGACTTTTCATTCTGTAGGATGCAAACAAGTTCTTGCCTATATTCCTCAATATCTTCATCTGTCATTGTATCTCCTTATTTCTCTTTTTTCAGGTCTGACCATCATGAAAAAACTCTGACTTGCAAAATCACCACACCATTTTAACAATTGCCTGCCTTAATCTTCACAAATTAGACTATTTGCTAACACTAAACTTCCATGTGTCGACCACTGAGCCGTGCTGTTTTAGTCGAACAACATAACCACTTGAAGGAAGGTCATGAAGAGGATACCATCGGTAAAAGTTTTTTTTGGGGACATATTCGGTCGACGACTTTACGATAGTAGCTGTCACAATATTTATGACCTCGTGAGTGATGGTCTCGCCTCCATACCCACATAACAGTATAGTAGGAGTTTCACCCTGCCCAAAGTGGTGAACTGCTGAATAAGTTGAACCAACGTCACTATATCGAATTGTTGATAATCCTCTATTATACGATGTTTCACATCCCGTCCCTGTGAATACAAGAACAATTACCAACCAACTGACACATTTTCTTGCCATAGGTTTGTTATCCTTAATTATTTGATAAACTGTTTATGTAATTTCAATTACCTACCATTTTAACGATTGCCTGTCCCATTACAACCTTCCTTCTGCGCATAAAAAAGGAGTATTTTTGCCGATTTGCACAACCTATACGCAACCAGACCGGGGGTAGGTTTGTTAAATAAATTGCTTATGATAAGTTATACAAAGCCGTAGGATGGGCAGGTTCTCCGCCGTAAGGCGTCCTGTGGACTGCCCATGTGGTTCATATTTTCATTAAGCATGGGCAAACAAGTTGCCCATCCTACGAATTTTAATTCTGTATTAAACGAAAAGAAACCACCTATTTGCTTGTCATTTCTTTCTTGACAGACCAAAATTTGATTGTATTTTAGGAGAGCACAATAGCGGCTGGGATTCCTCTGAACAACGAGATGTTCGGGATATTATGCGGAAACCATATAAGAGAACTAATAAGAAGGAGAACTGGCCTAAGTCGTTTCCAAGGGATTAGTTACGGACTTCGTGTAAAGGGGTGTTATACTGACACTCGGAGATGTCAGGAGTTTTATATGGAAACCATATATACGTAGTTAGCAGGATGAAGGCGAGACACACGTTGGAGCATCACAGACATGAGAATCATGAAGACTGATATCAGACTCTGCGTGATGATGATCGTATCGTTTCCGTTGTTGACTCTTGCGCTCTTGGGCCTCGGAGCGTGCGCTGGGAAAGGAGGGGAAGATGGCCCTCAGATCGAGGGAAACTTCATCTGGGCGGTGATAAACGAGGAAAAGGGATACGCTTACTTCGGAGCAAGAGGAACCGTTAGTGCGGCTAAGGTGGCAGTGGGCGAGGGCGATGGCCTGCCCCGCTTTGTGGGTATGGTGGAGGAGGGGTCCGAGGAACTCCAGACGGCACGCGAACTGACAAGGAAGAAGGGTAACAACCCAGGGTACAGGTCGATGTCCGCTGTCGATCCGGCGAACGGTTACACCTATTCGTATCACTTCAAGCCGCCGCCCGGACGCATCGTTAAGCAAGGGGGAGGAAGATCCTCGTCGGTACCGGTGCCCGCGGGTCGTGGATATCTCCGCAGTGGAGGATGCGTTCTGATCGACACGTCGAGGGGCTTCGTCTACGTGGGGACGGCGAGAGGTCCTTCCATTCCGGCTCAGGTGGTGAAGATTGCCGTGGGGAAAGGGTCTGATCCGCTCCAACTCGTCGGGGCCGTTGACCTGGAATCGGGCGAGTCCAACATCTCATGCGGTGTGGTTGATCCTGAAAGCGGCTACGCCTACTTTGGAACCACGAGCGGCGTGGTGAAGATCGCTCCCGATGATGGATTTGAGCCGCCCGTTCGTGTCGGAGCCCTCGTGCTCGACGCGGTTGAGCGTCGCTTTCGAACAGCCGTCATCGACACCTCAAACGGGTACGCGTACTTCGCCAACGCCTACACAATCGTCAAAGTGGCGCTGGGGGAAGGCGCCGAACCGCCCGCTCGCGTGGGAGCGATCACTGTCCAACGGGAACCTCGCTCCGCTTCTATGGCTATGGCTGTTGTCTTCACCACCTTATTTTTCTTGTTCCTCTGCATCATCTGGTTCGTGCCCTGTTTGCTGTTCACAGTTCCGGTCGTGCTCGCCCTGAGAAAAGCCGCTTCACGCTCCAGGGATGCCGCTTCCCCGGCCCCGTCGGCCCTATGGAGGCGTTTATGGCCTTGGGGTGTCTTCTGGGTTGTGGCGGCGGTATCGCTGTTCGTCATCGGCTACATCGGTTCCGGTGGAATCACTTACTACCGCAAGCCACTCGGCCCTCTGTACCGGATGGGACACGGGGCCATGTACGTTTGCTTTTTCTTCGGTCCCATACCGTTCCTCCTTGTGAAGGCGATCTGTTGGATCCATGAGAGCAAACGAGCCGTCTGGGATGTGGCATTCACCCACCTCGTCGGGTGCTTCTCCTATGCGATTGTGGGCACTCTCGTCGCTGTCTGCGTGTACGTAGGTCCATTGCGGTTCCTCCACTTCACTATCCCCTCGGGCTACAATCCTGGATTCCCTGATCCAGAGCCGGTGATCTTCTATACCCCGATGTTGGGCTTGATGATATTAGGCCTGATGATGGCCTACAGGCTAATACGACGAAGGAGGCAGGCTAAGGAACGCCCCCAGTTAGCCCAAGCTGACACAGACGCCGATACTTGACCTGTTGATCGGATTTATTCTGGGCTTGCCGCCCCGGTCGGATGACGGTGGTCGCTTCATGCTTCGTCTGGGCCCCCAGGTGCACGAAGCTGTGGACTCTGGCGTTACTGACTGTACTTACGGCGCTGCCTGGGTTCATCTTGTTCTGTTTCTTGGGGGGAGCAATTATTGCCTTACTCGGGCTGGGAGGGTACATGGGTTTGGGAATCCTAGCTGCTCCCCTGGTAGCATCAATGTTTCTTCTGCTGGCGATAATTGGTGTTTGGCTCTCGGCAAGGCTTCGGGGCGACGCATGGTTTCGGGCATGAAAGTAGCGGATATCGCACACAAGTTCATGCATCCCGTGGTTTGCTAACCAACGCTTGCAGTCCGACGTGGAATTCCGCGCAGCTCCATCCCACGCGGCTGAAGCAAAACGTTCAACGGAATTCAATAGAATACACGAAGTTCCCTGCTGATTAGGGGAAAAAGCACACTTTGCTTACATAACGATAAAAACGGTTAGTAAAGACTGTTGCCGATGCAATATATGTGCTCGGCGCCTCGCAGAAACATCAGCTTGTCACTGATCGCCGGGGACGCGTTGGTCTCTTCGCCAAGCTCATTGCGAGCCACAACCTCGAATTCCGGCCCCGGCTTAACCACCGTCATAATGCCTTTGTCGGATAAGAAATATACTAAGCCATTTGCAGAGACCAGCGAAGCGCTGTGCCTGGTTCCTATCCTCTCCCTCCAGATGCTCTTTCCGCTTTTTGCGTCCAGACATGTTGCAACTCCACTGTCGGATACCACCAGAAAGTATGGTCCAAAAGCGATCGGACTGGGCACATACGAGCAGTCGCGGTCTGTTTGCCAAACAACGTGTGTCGCAGTGACGTTACCTTGTCCGTCCGGACGAATGGCCTGGATGAAACGCTTCGGGAAACCGCATGTCATAAACAGCAGCTCGTCGTTGTATACCAGCGACGCCACAAACTGTTCCGTTGGGCCGTCTATTATCCAGTGCTGTTTGCCGCTGTCAGGATCATAACTGGCAACGCACTTGCTACCGGAAAGTATCAACTGGTTTCGCCCCTCGATATGACGAATGATCGGCGTGCAGTAGCTCCGCGTCACATTGGGGCGAGCGGTTTTCCAGATAGTCTTGCCGGTAGCACGGTCCAGAGCGACGATGTATGCCGGTCCATCGTGGTCTCCGTTGACAATGACTTTATCCTTCCAAAGGACGGGGCTGGAGCAGTAGCCGTGCATGCTCGAAAATTCTCCTGGACGGGCGTCCCACACCTTGGTGCCATCGAAGTCATAGGCTGCTATGAACATCTTGTCGCGGTCGAGAAAGCTGACATACACCTTCTGGCCGTCGGTCGCCGGTGTTGATGAAGCGTAGCTGTTCAATTTGTTAATTCTCTCAGGCGGAGCTTCAAGAACCACCCGTTGCCAGAGCGTTTTCCCGTTTGAACTATCCAGACAAAGCAGGAGGCGCTGTTTTTGCGCCGGCAGTGCCGTGACGACAAAGATGCGGTCGGCCCAGACGATAGGCGATGCATGTCCCTTGCCGGGGATGGGGACCTTCCATACGACGTTCTCGGTCCCGCTCCACCTCACGGGCACATTTTTTTCCAGGCTGCTGCCATCACCGCGAGGTCCCCTCCACGCGGGCCAGTTTTCAGCCAACATGGGATTCGACGAGGCGAGGTTGACCACCACAGCCAAGCATAAGCAGACAATAAGATTTCTATTTCGGCGGCTGATTTTATTGACTTCTACATTAGGAATTGGCCTTGAGCCATATTGGGCTTGACCAGGCTAAACTGCCATTGCTTTGTACCACCCGAACATAATAGCAATCAGTTTTTTTGGTTCGTCGCTTGTCCGTGAATTCGAACTCGGTTCGATAGTTCTCGGAAAAGACGATTCGGTGCAGGAGTATAGATTCTGACGTAAAAGGCCCGGTGAATTCAATATCGCTGGATTCCGCTAATTGTTTTAGCGATTTTGTAATGGCCATTTTAGTAGGCTGAGTTAGCGCAATGGCTAATTTTGTTTTTGGTGAACCGTGAATTTCCAAAATTATGCTGTTGGTCGACCTTTCTTCGTAAGCCTGCATACGCGAGGTATAGGAAACAACCTCACAACTTCTATCACTAATAGCGGCGATTTTATTACGTCGTTCTTCATCAAAAGGGCCCGATTGAAAACAGGGCGTGACGGAAATAATTCTTCCATCACTCACGGTGACTCCGAATTGCCAGTCGCAAATGCGAGCCATGTTTAAATCTCCCCACGGCCCCCAGCCGAATTCGATACGGCAAAGAACTGGCTTCTCCCAACTGAGTGGCCGAATTTTGCGATCAACAGGATGGTCACGATAAATCACTTCATTATTGCGGAGTACTTCGACACGGTCGATGACGTCTTTACCTTTGGCCTTTACATTGATTTTGCGAGCAAATGTTGAGGGGATTGCTTCACCCATCCAGTGCCCGTTAAGGCGAAAGTCCAACTCAATTCGGTCGGCGCTGACGCCATAAGTCCGCCGTGCTTTGAGAGCTTCCAAAATAGATTCGCGTGTGAGCTTGTTGGCATACACAGCAACAAGCCCCTCGCCGTAGGCACCAGGGTATCCGAGATGGTCATCAGTGCTTGCCACTACGCCGGCCTGGATACCTTGCTGCCACAGCCATTGCAGGGTGTTCTGAGTATAACGACCGCCCATGCTGTGGCGGATATAACGATAAGGACCGTTATCAGACTCAGCATTGCCATGTTCGGAAAAGATTTCTACCACCGGTGAGACTACGGGGTCTAACACACTCCAATTTTGTCCCCGCCATCCTTGCTTATAGGAGGGATGGTGGGGGATTAAAATGGCGCCCCGGTCACGGGCAAATTTTTGAAATTCTTTGATGCCTTTTGTATAAACAAGCTCCGATTCAGAGCTGGGAAAAATGATACAGACATCGCCATATGAACTGGAGTGCCATTCATAACCAATAAAGGACACAAATTTACCCGGTTCATAGTATTTGTTGGCAAGCCGTTTTACTTTTTCCCAATTATTCTTCATCACCTCGAAACCTCGCACCCATTTGAGATGTTTGTTTTGCGGCATCACGGGCATATCGTGCCATTGGGAGTGCCCGGTGAAGCAAAAAAAGTCAAGATGGCTGCGGGCAATATCATAAGATCGCTCCAAAGACCCTTTGGCATAGCCAATCGCATTATGGTTGTGAATGTCACCCCAGTAAAGATTGTTCTTGGACAATTGAGGTTCCCCAACACCGCAAATAGATTGAATTGTTGGAGCAGCCGGGGTATGCGCGCCCAAAGTTATCCCGGCACCTGCGGCTGCTGAGTTTCTCAAAAAACGTCGCCTGCTTATCTCATCTTCACTAAACATTATTACACCTTTTCCCTTTTATACTGCTCAACCAAATTCGTCTTACACCACCGGCTTTGCATCCTTCAGCACATCTCTGACATCCTTAATACCTACACCGGGACCTTGAGGAACTGTGATGGCGCCGTTCTTGATCTCCAAAGGTGGGTCAAACCAGTTGCCATATTTTTCGGTGCCTCTCTTGTATTCCTGGTACTGGCCAATGTCGGGAGTGTAGGAGGCAAAATGCAGCATGTAGACGAATCCTAAACCACCCGAAATGTGTACCGTAGTCGGCATCCCTGCGAGGGCGGCCATACGCGCGACGCGTGTGGAACGGATAAGCCCGCCGTAATAATGGAGGTCCGGCTGGACTATATCCACGCCGTGGTTATAAATCATCCAGCGGAAGCGACGCTGACTGTACTCCTGTTCACCACCGGCAACAGGTAATGTCAAGACATCGGCTACCCGTTTTGTGTCTTCCAGGTGATCGAAAGGGCAGGGCTCCTCGAAATAGACCGCACCGATATCTTCGAGCATCCTTCCGACTTCGATGGCCTTCGGCGGGTCGTAGGAGCTATTGGCATCAGCGTGGATAGCGATCTGGTCGCCCAGCCTTTTACGGGCCAAGGGAATTAACCTCTCGGTCCTTCCGGGCATGGCATCGGCGTTCCTGCTCATACGCCCGCCGACCCTGAACTTAACGGCTTTAGCACCTGTTTCCTCGACCAATTTCATGAGATAATCTGCTTCTTGTTCCGGCGTCGAATCACGGCGTCCGCTCGCGATGTAGAAGGGAACTTTCTGTCGGACAACGCCGCCAAAAAGCTGCCCGATAGATTTGCCCGTTACCCTGCCCATCATGTCCAGCAGGGCGAACTCCACCCAGGCCAGAGGGCACCACAGTGCCAGACCCTGAAGCTTGTAATTGCTGCGGTACCTGTATAGTTCGAACAGGTGCGATTCGAGGTCACGGGCATCTTTGCCGATGAAGTAGGGAATAACCAGCTTCTTCAGTATGGGATGCAGATATTCTGCCCTGCTATTGGTCACGGAAATGCCCTCTGCACCGTCTTTGGACCTGACGCGCACAAAGTACTCCCGTCCCTTCTGCAGCAATTCAATAGACTCGACCAGCAGCGGTGAGCTGACACCATCCAAATGCAGAATAGGTGCACTGGCGGCTTTCTCCAGTTTTTCCAAAGTGACCTCGGACCCATGTGAAACGGCTTGTGGTTTGCTTGGAGTTGATTGGCAGCCTTGCAGGATTGACAACATACCTGTGCCGGCTGTCAATTCGAGAAAATTGCGACGGTTCATATGCATAATACACCTCCAGTTTACATAATGCTTATTTTCCTATTCTTTTGTTTCAAGTCACAGCGAACCTGAATAGCCCCGAGGACAGGCGAGGGACTAAAACAATTCAAGTATACATTTCTTAAGCAGCGCATCAATGATAAAACGAGCGAAACTTGCCTTTCCAGCTAAAATCCTGTAGAAACAACGTGCTCTCTACAGAGAAAAATGTTGCGTGGTCAAGCGGTGCGCGGTACGATTTCATCCAGTGCGATCGGTATTTCTTCGATACAGAGGTCTACGCACATGAGGATTCCATGGGGTTTTGTACCGGACAGCGCAAACAAAACCCAAGGAGGTAAGAAATGAATCGACGAGAATTCATAGGAGTGCTGGCCGCGGCGGTTGCCGTCGGGACGACGCGACTGCGTGCGGGTCTTGGAAGCAAGTCCGAGGAACAGCAACAGCCGGAGAAACGGGCCGTCCCAAGGCGCATTTTGGGTAAAACGGGCGTCGAAGTGAGTGTTTTGATTCTGGGTGGTGTTGCAGCGATGAAAAAAGCGCCGACGGCGAGGTTTCATCCCACAGAGTTGGCGGACGCCGCACTCGATGCCGGGATTAACTACTTCGACACGGCACCATCGTATGAGCGCGGGCAGTCAGAACGCAACTTCGGTGAAGTGCTCGCAACCCGGCGCAAGGAGGTCTTTCTTGCGACCAAGACCGGCAACCGCTCGTACGATGGCGCTATGCGGGACGTCGAGGCCAGCCTCAAGCGCCTGCGCACAGACCACTTGGATCTTCTCCAGATACACGGCGTTCGTGCCAGCGAGGACTTCGTGAAATGGGACAGGCCCGATGGTGTCCTAAAGGCCTTGCACAAACTGCGTGACGAAAAGGTAACCACGTTCATCGGTGTTACGGGGCACGAGAGTGCCGGGTCGACGCGCCGCGCGATCGAGCTGTTCGATTTCGACACGGTCCTAACGACGTTCAATCCGACCGTGAAGCGTCGCCCTTACCAGGAGCTGGTTCTTCCTCTCGCCAGAAAGAAGAAGATGGGTATCCTGGCCATGAAGGTGATGGGCGGTGGCCTCGGTTCGCTGGCCGGCGGCAATCCTATCAAGAATGACGGAGCTTCGAATCACGATGAAGCGCCTCACCAGGCGGAGGCGGGGGTGCTGATTCGTTACGTTCTTGGATTACCGATTTCAGCGGCCGTGGTCGGCATGGGTTCGTTCGAACATCTCCAAATCAACCTGTCGGCTGCCCGCGACGTGCAACCGCTCAGCAAAGAGGAACGCAGGGTGCTGGAAAAACACATGTTATAGAAGGCTGTCCCTGCCGAAAATTCCGTCCTTGTTTATTTACAAAGACTACAAGGTAAAGATAATAAAGTATAGTATATAAACCCCGTTAAGGGTTTTGTTAAGCTCTTTGTTGGTTTTGAGTTTTTTAATTTTCAAGTTAGTGAAATATGGAAAGGTAAGAAATGGGTCTTGAAACGTGGGACTGGATCGCGATCGGTATGTATTTCGCTCTCCTTCTGGCTGTTGCCTGGTGGGTCATCCTCAGGAGGAAGGACACTGCTGACGACTATTTTCTTGCCGGCAGAAATCTTGGATGGTGGGTCGTCGGTGCCTCCATCTTTGCGTCGAACATCGGTTCCGAGCACTTAGTCGGCCTTGCGGGGTCCGGCTGTACCGACGGAGTGGCAATGGCCCATTACGAGCTGCATGCCTGGTGCCTGCTGATTCTGGCCTGGGTGTTCGTTCCGTTCTACGCCCGAAGTAAGGTGTTCACGATGCCGGAATTCCTCGAGCGTCGTTTCTCTCCATCCAGCCGCTGGGTGCTCTCGGTCATTTCGCTGGTTGGGTACGTGCTCACCAAGATTGCGGTCGGTGTCTTCGCAGGTGGTGTTGTCTTTCGGACCCTTCTTCCGGAGCTGCGACTCGATTTGGGATTTATTGTGATGGACAGTTTCTGGATTGGCTCGTTCCTTGTAATCATCCTTACGGGAATTTATACCGTTCTCGGTGGGCTCAGGGCCGTGGTCTATACGGACACAGTTCAGACCGTTGTACTTGTGGTCGGCTCGGCGCTGGTGACGATATTCGGTCTCAAAGCGCTGGGCGGCTGGGGCCAGTTGCGGGAAATTTGCGGCTCAGATATGTTCAACCTCTGGAAGCCGTTGATCCCCGCCGGGATGGAGGGCACGTGGGAGCCGGTGATGAGCGAGACAAGGATCGCTTGGTACTTCAACGGCAACTACCCCTGGCTTGGGATGCTCTTCTGTGCGCCTATCATCGGGCTGTGGTATTGGTGCACGGACCAGTATATAGTTCAGCGTGCCCTGGGCGCGCCGAATGAGCGCGAGGCGCGTCGAGGCAGTATATGGGCGGCCTTTCTGAAGCTGTCGCCGGTGTTCATATTTATTATTCCCGGTATGATCTGTTTTGCGTTGGCCAAGAGCGGCAAGATGGCGGAACTTCAGGAGGCCTTGTATACAGCCGGGGAGCTTGACAACGAAAAATGCCAGGCGGCCTTCCCCTTGCTGGTTAAGCACGTGCTGCCCCAGGGCGTGCGAGGTCTTGTGGTCGCTGGGTTGTTGGCCGCCCTGATGAGCTCGCTATCGAGCGTCTTCAATGCCTCCTCGACCTTGTTCACCATGGACTTCTATTCGAAGTTCAAGCCCGGCGTGTCCCAGCACAAACTGGTTTGGATAGGTCGTGTCGCTACCACTGTTATGGTGGTTATTGGTCTGCTTTGGGTGCCCGTGATCCAGGGAGCGCGGGGCCTGTACCACTATCTGCAGGCTGTGCAGGGATACCTGGCGCCGCCTATCTTTGTGGTCTTCTTCTTGGGTATCTTTAGCAAACGGATGAACAGTAAGGGATGCTTGGCCGCCCTAATCGTCGGCTTCCTGTTGGGTGTCTTTCGTTTGGCTGTCGATACGCCTGTCAAGCTGGTTGAAGGGTTTCAGTACCAGGAGGGGTCGTTGCTTTGGATCGTTAGCAACATCTACTTCCAGTACTACAGCCTTTTCATCTTCATTGTCAGCGTGATTGTGATGGTAGCGGTTAGCTGGTGGACGTCTGTGCCGTCCTACGAGCGGCCGGCCGGAGGCCGGTTTGATCAAGTCCAGGGCTCCGCCCTGGGCGGCCTGACATACGGCACGCTTAACGAGGAGCATCGCCGTTTGTCGCGAGGCAGTTGGGACTGGCGCGACGTTGCGGCCTCTGTCGCAGTGCTGGCCGTGATTCTTGCTGCATATCTGTACTTCAACGGGTAGTATAAATGGTAATTGGTTAAATGGTAATTGGTTAAATGCTTAATTGGTCAAATAATAACCACTCACCAATTACCAATCACCAGTTACCAGTATAGGGTTTGAAACGATGGCTTATACGGTTGGATTGGATTACGGGACTAATTCTGTTAGGTGTTTGATAGTTGACGTTACCAGCGGCAATGAGCTTGGTACGGCAGTATATGAATATGAAACGGGCGAAGCCGGCATCATTCTTGACTCGGCCGACCATAACCTCGCACGGCAGAACCCCGCTGATTATCTAAAAGGCATTGAAGTTACAATCAAGGAGGCAATTGCCAAAGCTAAAAAAGCCGATAAGGACTTTGACGCCAATCAAATTATAGGCATCGGCATCGACACGACGGGCTCAACGCCAATTCCGGTTGATGAAAACGGCACACCATTGAGCATGCTGGATAAATTCAAAGACCCGACGAAGTCGGGTCTGATCCAGTCCAGGCCTTCGGCCTGGCCGAATGCCTGTGCCTGGCTGTGGAAAGACCATACAGGCCACGCCGAAGCCGCCGAGATTACTGAATTGGCCGAAAAAGAACATCCCGAATACCTCGCCAAGTGCGGCCAGACCTATTCATCGGAATGGTTTTTCAGCAAGATATTTCATTGCTTGCGAACCGATCCAAAAGTCTTTGACGCAGCGTATAGCTGGGTTGAATGCTGTGATTATATCCCTGCGATTTTAACGGCCAGACAGAAACCGGATATAATCAAACGAAGCCGATGCGCCGCCGGCCATAAAGCGATGTTTAACAGCCGGTGGGGAGGTTTGCCGGCTAAAGATTTCCTTGCCAAGTTGCATCCTAAACTCGGTGAGCTTCGCGACCGGCTTTACGAAAAAACCTACACTGTCGAGACTCAGGCGGGAAAGCTGACAGAAAAATGGGCACAGAAGCTCGGACTGCGGGCTGGTATCCCCGTAGCAGTGGGGGCTTTTGATGCTCATTTTGGGGCTGTTGGTTCTGGTATCGCTCCGGGTAAGCTGGTCAAAATAATCGGCACCAGTAGCTGTGATATGCTCGTGGCCGAATCGGACCAAGACCTGGCCGATATCCCTGGAATATGTGGTATCGTCGATGGCTCTATTCTGCCGGGTTTCTTTGGACTTGAGGCAGGGCAGTCAGCGGTGGGAGATATTTTCAACTGGTTTGTCAATTACATCCAGCCGGGCGGTGCAAGAGAGGGTTCTCACGAAGCCCTTACCGAAAAGGCAGCCAAGCTCAAACCGGGTCAGTCCGGCTTGTTAGCTCTTGACTGGAACAACGGCAATAGAACAATACTCGTTGACCAGAGGCTGACCGGACTGTTAGTAGGTCAGACACTACATACAAAGCCGGAAGAGATTTACCGGGCACTTATCGAGGCCACCGCCTTTGGCGCGCTTACCATTATCAACAGATTTGAGGAGTATGACGTTAAAGTTTCGGAAGTAATAAATTGCGGCGGAATCGCTGAGAAGAATCCTCTGCTTATGCAGGTCTATGCCGATGTCACCGGAAGGGAAATGAAAATATCTCGTTCTGCTCAGAGTTGTGCCTTGGGTGCTTGCATCGCCGGTGCAGTAGTGGCGGGCAAGAAGGCCGGCGGCTACGACAATTTCCCCGATGCTCAGGCCGCTATGTGTGGTATCAAAGATATCACTTATAAACCCATTGCGGAAAACCAGAGGGTTTACCAGCAGCTATATGTCCTTTATAAGCAGTTGCACGATGCCTTTGGCCTCTCGGATTGGTCCGGCAAATTGGCCAACGTTATGAAAGACCTTTTAGATATCAAAGACAGCATCAAATCTTAAGGTATTTATTTTGTACGAAGAACTTAGAAAAGCCGTCTGTGATGCAAATGTTGAACTACAGAAACAGAATCTGGTCATTTACAGCTTCGGTAATGTCAGCGGGATAGACCGTTCGGCAGGTGTTGTAGCCATCAAGCCCAGCGGTGTTACGTACGATGAGCTTGCGCCCGACAAAATCGTATTACTTGATTTGGACGGAAACATTATCGAAGGGGCTTTGAAGCCTTCGTCGGATACGCCGACCCATCTCGAGCTTTACAGGAACTTCGAGACTATTGGGGGTATATGCCACGCTCATCCGACCGGTGCAACTATGTGGGCGCAGGCCTGCAGTGAAATTCCCTGCTTCGGCACTACCGGCGCCGATTATTTCTATGGCCCGATACCTGTTACTGAGGTAATGACCGATGATGAGATACGCAGCGATTACGAACTAAACACAGGCAGGGTCATTGTCAGGCGATTTGCCGGTATGGACCCGATGAAAACCCCGGCAGTTTTGGTGGCTAACCATGGTCCTTTCACGTGGGCCAAGACCGCCGCCGGAGCTGTCGAGTCTATGGTTGTGCTGGAGCAAATAGCAACAATGGCGCTGGGCACTATAACGATAAATCCTGAACAAGGCCCAATTAGCAAGGCACTTCAGGATAAACACTATTTGCGGAAACACGGCAAGAACGCTTATTACGGCCAATTTTAGGAGATACGAAAATGAGGAAGACCACGTTTGGAGTAATTGTTGGAAACCGGGGGTTTTTTCCCGATGCGTTAGCTAAACAGGGACGAAAAGACATACTTGGCATCGTTGCGAAAAACGGCTTCAACTCAGTTGCTCTATCAATGCAACAGACCAAATATGGTGCGGTTGAGACTTTTGAGGACGCCAAAAAGTGTGCTGCGCTTTTTGCGGAAAAGTGTGAAAAGATTGAAGGCATAATTGTGACGCTGCCGAACTTCGGTGACGAAAAGGGGGTCGCTGAAGCAATCAAACGCTCGGGGCTTAATGTTCCAATTCTGGTCCACGCTGAGCCGGACGCACAGAGCAAGATGAGCATAGCTCACAGACGCGATTCTTTTTGCGGCAAGATAAGTGTTTGCAACAATCTCCGGCAAGCCGGTATTCCATACACGCTGACAAAATCCCACACAGTTGAAGTTACATCGCCCCAGTTCAAAAAAGACCTGGATGATTTTGCTTCGGTGTGCAGGATTATTAAGGGCCTTAAGAACGCCAGGTTTGGCGCCATCGGTGCTCGCACCGGCGCATTTAATACCGTTCGTTACAGTGAAAAAATACTCGAACTCTCAGGCATCTCAGTAGAGACGATAGATTTGTCTGAAATCCTTGGAAGGGTTGCATTACTCGCCGATAACGACAGGGCAGTCAAGAGAAAACTAAATGCTATTGAGAAGTATGTTGCGACCAAATCAATTCCTGCTGACAAGCTTTTAAAGATGGCTAAATTCGGTTATGTGGTGGACCAATGGGTCAGAGAAACCGAACTTCACGGCACGGCGATTCAGTGCTGGACTTCTCTGGAGGAATTCTTTGGAATAGTTCCCTGCACGCTTATGAGCATGATGAGCGAGTCGTTGGTGCCGAGCGCGTGTGAGGTTGATATTACCGGTTTGTTAGGGATGTACGTTCTCCAGTTGGCCGGCGGTACGCCCAGCGCGCTTCTGGACTGGAACAACAACTACAGCTCCGACCCTGACAAAGCGGTTCTTTTCCATTGCAGTAATCTGCCGAAGTCATTCTTCAAAAGTCCAAAGATGGACTACCAGGAGATTATTGCCGGGGCAGTGGGCAAAGACAACACTTACGGCGCTATTGTCGGCAGGATAGCCCCGGCCAAGGCAACCTTCTGCAGAACCACTACTGATGATGTTGCCGGTGTTATTAGCGTTTATGTAGGCGAAGGTGAATTTACAAATGACAAACTTGACACCTTCGGCGGCTATGGCGTGATGAAAATCCCAAACCTCCAGCTTCTTATGCAATACATATGCAGAATGGGCTTCGAGCATCATGTTGCTGTGAGTTTATCACAGAAAGCCGATGCAATTGCTGAAGCTCTTGATAGCTATATGGGCTGGGAAGTCTATCGCCACGAATAGAGTTGAGGTCCGTGCAGAGTTTCTGCGGGGAGTAAGGTAGATAGCTAAACGGAAAGGAGTTAGCATGAACGTAAGACAGATAAGTGCACTAATAGTAGTTGGCATTTGCTTTGGAGTGTGTCTTCAAGGATATGAGGCCGACGCAAATAGTAAGCCCGCCGGAGGCGGGCAGGATGTGACCTCGCGGAGCAGGGCGGCAGTCAAGATCGATGTGAATAAGACTAAAGAGCCGATATCGAAGTACATATACGGCCAGTTTATCGAACATCTCGGCCGGTGTATTTACGGCGGCATCTGGGCCGAGATGCTCGAAGACCGCAAGTTCTACTATCCCGTGGGCAGCCCGCCAACGGCGGGTGGGATCCTGTCCAGGCCTTCGGCCTGGTCGCCCTGGAAAGTCATCGGCAACGAAGATGATGTTACTATGTCCAGAGAAAATCCTTACGTCGGCGAACATACACCGCTCATTCAGCCCGGCAGTGGCATCCGACAGCTCGACCTGGGACTGGTTAAAAATAAACGATACGTTGGTTATATCCTGTTCAAACCACAATGGCAAAGTACGAATGTGAGAGTATCACTTCTCTGGGGTGACAAACCGCAAGAGCGAGAATCCACTCGAATCATGGTTGTTGCGAACAGGTATGGCAAGTATCCATTTAATTTTAAGGCCGGTGCCGACACTGAAAAGGGCAAGCTGGAAATCGAGGTAGTCGAAATAGCCATGGGAGCATGCTTTGTGGGCGCGGTCTCGCTGATGCCTGCCGACAACGTCAATGGCCTGCGGGCCGATACGCTGAAGTTACTGAAAGAGCTCAACTCTCCAATCTACCGCTGGCCTGGCGGCAACTTCGTCAGTGGTTACAACTGGAGGGACGGTATCGGTGAGCGCGACAAACGTCCGCCGTGCAAAAACCCTGCTTGGAAGGGCATTGAGCATAACGATTTCGGCCTCGATGAATTCATTATGTTCTGTCGGGAGGTTGGCACTGAGCCGATGATTGCTGTCAACTCCGGCTTCGGTGACGACCACTCGGCGGCCCAGGAGGTAGAATACGCCAACGGTTCAATCGATACACTGATGGGTAGATGGCGTGCCGCTAACGGTCATCGGGAACCTTACAATGTCAAGTGGTGGTGCATCGGCAATGAAATGTACGGTAAATGGCAGCTGGGACATATGGACCTGAAACACTACGTCCGTAAGCACAACCTGTTCGCCAAAGCGATGCGTAAGGTTGACCCGTCCATCAAGCTGGTTGCCGTCGGCTCGGCCGGTCCCTGGTCGGAAGGCATGCTCGAAAGCTGCGCCGACTATATGGACCTCATAAGCGAGCACTTCTATAAGAGGGCAAAGGAATCCGTGATTGAGCACGCGCGTCAGATACCCGATGCAGTTCGCGGTAAAGTTGCGGCCCACCGCGATTACCGCAAACGGCTGGAGCCGCTCAAAGGTAAAGACATCCGCATCGCTATTGATGAATGGAATTATTGGTACGGAACGCACCTCTTCGGCGAGCTTGGCACCCGTTATTTCCTCAGGGACGCACTGGGCATCGCCGCAGGACTTCACGAAATGATACGCAACAGTGACATTATCTTTATGGCTAACTACGCCCAGACCGTTAACGTCATCGGGGCTATCAAGACTACCAAGACCGCTGCTGCTTTTGAGACGACGGGATTGGCCTTGAAACTCTATCGAAACCATTTTGGAACCGTGCCGGTCACTGTCACCGGTGAGGCTTATCCGCTGGATGTAGCAGCCGCCTGGACCAGCGACCGCAAAGCCCTGACCGTTGCTATCGTCAATCCTACGGAGCAGGAACATGAACTTCCGGTGGACTTAAAAGGCGCCCGGCTTAGCGGAAGGGGACGGTTGTGGCTGATTGCCAACGAAGACCCTATGGCCTACAATGAACCAGGTAAAGACCCCAATGTCCGGATTACTGAGAAGACAATACATCGCGTATTAAGTGAGCTTGAGGCACCTCCATTCAGCGTGTCTTTGTATATGTTAGATTTCCGCCAGCCGTAGGGAAAAAGTAAAAGAACGAGGCCGGCGGTGCCGGCCATTAAGCAGAAGGGGAGTAAATATGAAGTTAATGAAAGCAAGCCCACCGAAGATGGATTTGATCAAGGTCCTGGTAACCATCCTGCTGTTAAATACCGCCAATGCCCAACCCCTGAAGGTCCCCGAAGTGCCCAGGGACAAGGTTATTTGCTTTGCCCTGTACACTGTCGGCAACAACGTCATGAAAATGACTGCCCAATTGTATCCGCTGAAGGATGGTGAAGACAGAATGGTCCGGCTCGAAATCAAGCAATATGGAAGATGGAAACAAATAGCGCAAACGCAGGTAGTCGAGAGGGGCTGGACGGCGGTTTTCCGGATTGAGAACTGGGATTCCACAAAAGATATTGAATACCGAGTTGCCCACGGTAAGAATGCATATTACACAGGTATTATCCGCAAAGACCCTATCGATAAAAATACCATCGTCGTGGCTGCATTTACAGGCAACTCGATCAATCCGAAGCACGGCGGAGACATACCTAAAACCGATATCGTTGCGAACATCAAGAAGTTGAAACCTGACTTTCTGTTTTTTTCCGGAGACCAGGTCTATGACCATAACAGGCATTACGCCGCCTGGCTAAAATTCGGCAGAGATTTCGGAGACATCATTCGCAACATCCCAACTGTCACAATACCTGATGATCACGACGTAGGTCAGGCCAATCTATGGGGTGCGGGAGGGAAGGTGTCGTACACTCGTGGCGGTCCTGATGGTGGATACGCTGCTCCCGTCGAGTATGTCAAAGAGGTTGAACGGGCGCAAACCAGCCATCTGCCCGATCCCTATGACCCGACCCCGATACAGCGGGGTATTGGGGTCTACTACACCTCTCTGACAGTCGGCGGAGTAAGCTTTGCTATTATTGAGGACCGCAAGTTCAAGTCAGGGCCGCAGGGACTTGTTCCCAAGCAGGGGCCGCGGCCCGACCATATCACGAACCCTAATTATGACCCGAAAAGCGTGGATGTGCCCGGTGCAACATTATTAGGTGAACGTCAGTTAAAGTTCCTGCGCCAATGGGCTGCAGACTGGCATGACTGCGACATGAAAGTGGTGCTATCTCAAACCGTTTTCTGTGGCGGCGCACACCTTCACGGCCGTCGGGACAATCGCCTGCACGCGGACATGGATTCCAACGGCTGGCCCCAAACGGGACGAAACAAAGCTCTGGCAGAGATCCGCAAGGCGTTCGCGTTCATGCTTGCCGGTGACCAGCACCTCGGCACCATCATCCACCACGGCATCGACGACTGGAACGACTCAGGGTATTCATTCTGCGTGCCGTCCATCGCCAATCTCTACTTACGCTGGTGGGCGCCTCTTGAGCCGGGCAAAAACCGCGAGGAGGGAATGCCCGAACATACGGGAGAATTCCTCGATGGCCTGGGGAACAAGATCACTATGGTGGCTGTGGCCAACCCCGGCCCTGAGGAGAACCACGACAAGTTAACAACCAGGGCGGCGGGTTTCGGAGTTGTCAAATTCAATAAGAAGACCAGAGAAATCACGATCGAATGTTGGCCCAGAAACGTAGATATTACAAATCCAAGTACCAAGCAATATCCCGCTTGGCCCAGGACTATCAAACAAGAGGACAACTATGGGCGTAAGGCCGTGGCTTATCTGCCGACTATCCAAGTCAGAGGTATGAGAAATCCCGTAGTGCAGGTGATTGACGAGTCAAACGATGAAATCGTCTATACTCTTCGCATCAACGGGACTTCATACAGGCCCAAGGTCTTCAAGAAAGGCAAGTACACAATCAAAGTGGGCGAACCGTATACCGGCAAGATGAAAACCCTCGAAGGTATCCGAAGCCTTCCGCCTAACAGGACCAAAAAGATAAGAGTAAAGCTCTAAGGGCAGGTTTTCATAAGCCTATAAAAAAATGTAGTTATGAAATTCGTCTGAGCGACTTGGCGGGAAACTTGGCGTAAATAGACCTTTGATAGCTTTATCAGAGTCTTTTTTTTCATTGAAGGTCTATATTTATCCTTTGATAAATTATGACCCATTCAACGGCTTTACATGCCGCCACCATTTTCTTCCCAGGTCTCTCTCTTAACGACCCAGATGCCAGGTTGGTACGGTCTTTGCTCGGCGTGCTCAGGTATCCATAGTTTGCTCTTATGCCAGCTTTCCACATGGCCGTCATAGAAGGCGAGATTGGCAGACTCATTATGGCGATACATGGTTGGCCCCCCACATCCCGCCGCTTTGTAGTCATTGACAGTGCCCTCCTGGCCCAACACGTCCCAGCCGTCGATGTAATTGGCTCCCTTCCACTTACTCCACCAGTCGTGCGCTTCGTGGAAGTGTAGTTTCCGTGCCGGCTGTTTGACGGTGGACATCTTGTAAGCCAACGCGGTCAGGCTCATAGTGGCGCTCCATGAGGGCTGACCTACCGAGGGATACCAGTCTTCGATATTGAAGCCGTAGCTGACAAGGGTCCCCCGTTCGTTGCCCTGTTCAATGTCATAGGCGTGCAACCAAGCTTTCTGTCTATCACTGGGGCACTTGTATTTCTTGGGGGTTTGAACGGAGGATAGATCCGGAACCTCTTCGGCTCCCTCGTAGCCAATGTATTTCCGGAAATCGGGATTGCCTGTCCATATGGAACTCCCTGGGTTGCTGGAATCACGGCAAGGCACGCCCCAGTCATCAAAATTGGTTGCGTATAGGTGGTTGGCCAAGGCTATACTATGGAGGTTATTGGAACATACCATCTTGCGCCCCTGGTCCCGGGCCAAATTCAATGCCGGCATCAGAATGGCCATCAGAACAGCAATGACGGCAATCACAACAAGGAGTTCGATTAGTGTGAATGCTCTTGATTTGCTCATGGCCATTGCCCTTATATGGTTTATTACTTTATCCTACACTGCGTTGGGCACTATTTTAGTGAAACATTAAGCTTTACCGGCAGGCCCTTATCGGGAGCAACCAGGAAGTTTGTAATCCGGCACCTCAACTCGGCTCGCTTGGCCTTGCTATTAACTTTTGTCTTTATCATCGTGATGGCATTGGCCGGCAATGTCAGTTTTCCCAGGCCGCCCTGTCCGAGACTTTGCACCTGGATGTCAATGTCGGAATTATTTGTAACCTCAAACCATATTGTATCACCCCTCCTGAGGTAAGGTTTATCAATCTGAACGGCCTTTTTGAAAATTGCATGAAGGTAATTCGGCCTGCCAATTAGCTGATTCTTGAACCAAACTGTAGTCCTGCCTGCAACTAATGCTTCCCTTAGAGCTTTTATGCTCTTTTCTTTAGCAAAAACCAGCGTCATCGGCCTGTGATTTTCAGGTGTGATCTCGGAACCAACGATGGGCTGATGTATATCGGAATTTCCCATCATGGTCAGGTTCTTTTCCAGGCACCACTTATGGGCTTCCGGATAATAAGTATCACCATTTACAACCTCAATTCCATGCACCCATATGTTTTCATACAACGTAGTGTGAATATCAAACCAGCCTTTGAACTCAGGTTTCCAGCCGGGATGATTCCAGAAGACAAAGCAGCCCTGATTGTTAGCTGCCTTGACAGCATCGAGAAACTCTTCAGTATCCAGAAGGTTTATATCCTCCACGAATAGCGTATTAAAATGGCCTGGAGGC
Source organism: Phycisphaerae bacterium (assembly GCA_030619925.1). Classification (GTDB taxonomy): domain Bacteria; phylum Planctomycetota; class Phycisphaerae; order Sedimentisphaerales; family Anaerobacaceae; genus JAUXAL01. Next base: position 21,141 of record JAUXAL010000068.1, read on the forward strand.
GTTTCTCGAGTAATTTCTGCCCCTTTTATAAGTAATATATTCCTCTCCTTCGCCAGGCGCAGAGCAATTTCATAAGATCGACCGTGATTGGTCGGGACGTCCTGCTTGTGCGGCTGATACTCAATGTGGTCGGTTATTGAAATGGCGTCAAGCCCTTCTCTCCAGGCCTCATCGACCCGTACAGTAGGCCATACCTGACCATCAGAAAAAACTGTGTGCATGTGGAAATCACACTTCAGCGTTTTGTAACCGAGAACGTCCGGGATATTAATCTTATGCCTGACATCAGCCGTGGCAAATGGAGCAAGCAAAAGAGAGGTGAAAACGACAAGATAAATAACTTTCAGCTTCATTTTCAAGACCCTTTCCTTTCGTTATGACACTTTCGATTAAATAGCCTGTTTGCAAAACTTGGCCATACTGTTAAGTATCCCAGCCTTACTAACATAGCAGAGTTGCACTGAAATTGCAACCTTTTTGGCTCGGTTTGATTGGGTTTGTTTTCCCGGAGCCCGAAGGCGTGGTTATTTTCATAATCCTTTGTTGAATAGATGTTTACGTCCATTTTGGCTCTTTTTAAATTGGCTTTGAATTGGCTTTGTTTTGGCTTTGTTTTGAATAACGTTCGTTGTTGATTGTTCGTTGTTCGTTGTCATAATCCTTTATCGTTGCTATGCTTATGTTCATTTTGCCTATTTTGACATTGGCTTTGTTTGGCTTTGAATTGGGTTTGTTTTCACCAGGTGTCCAATTGGATTTATTTTCATAATCCGTTGTATTATATAGATTTACGTTCATTTGACTTTTTCGGAAATTGGCTTTGTTTTGCATAAAAAGGGTTGATTTGTAGAGGATTCTCGACAGTTGTAGAGCTGCCTTATAGGCAGATAAGATCATCTCACGGGAAAAAATTTGGGTTTCGCTGGCCATTAGGAACCCCCTTTTCTGATTGACGATTTACGATTGACTATTTGCTATTTTCTATGAACTATGAACTGTACGACATACGATATACGATATACAATATACGATATACGACATACGATATACGATATACGATATACGATATACGTATGTTATTTATATATTATACCATAAAACAGGTTTGAAGTCGAGTGAATTCCGGAAAAATCTCCGTGACTCCGTTCCGTCTTACTTTATTGGTCAGCCGACGGGGGCGGCGATTGTTTGAAT
>JAUXAL010000028.1 GCA_030619925.1 Phycisphaerae bacterium
TTCCCATCAGAACCACCAGCGATGCGCCCAGCAGGCACCAAAAGACCATAATAAGAACATATGACATCTGAAAAGATGTAGTTTCGATAATCTTTTTTACAGGAGTAGCTAAGGCACCAATTACAAGGCCAAGAAGCGTATAAAGCGTCCTGCATTTGTTTTTCTTAAAGAGGAATGATATAATCCTTGAAATAGTAAAAGCTCCCAGTATGGCACCTGCAATAAATACCAGGAAATAACTTATATTATTTCGAATATCATTCAAAACATTAACCATAAACTCATACAATCCCATAATTAATAATATAAAAGCACCTGAAATGCCCGGTAGAAACATGGCATTAACGGCACAGAAGCCCCCGAGAAGAACATATCCTAAACTTGGGTCTACAGTTAAAGGTACAAGCATTGAAGACAGAAGGCCTAGTATCAATCCCAACAAACAAAACAGGATATTCTTTATATTGTGATTTTCAATATGTTCAAAGATTGTTTTTGAAGATGCTAAAATTAAGCCAATAAAGAAAGATAAAGTATATGCAATATATTCCCTCAGAAGGAACTTAATGATTCTTGATCCTATTAAAAAAGCGCTCATAATTCCCAGCATCAGAATCAGCAGGAAAATCAAGTCTAATTTTTTAATGTCTTCTTTTAAGCGGTCACTTTTTCTGTTAATCGGATACGTGACAATATCGTAGATTAGTTTTGGTGAGAAACTTTTAACCGCATTTATTAATCGAGTATAAATCCCGGTTATAAAAGCAACAGTGCCCCCTGAAATGCCGGGTATTAAGTCACATACCCCCATTAAGAAACCTTTGAGGAATATTAGAATCTTTTTTTTCATTTTTGTATTCTAACTGTAGTGTCCGCTCACAAGTAGTTGAAAGTTCCGTATTTTTTTAGTTTTTCTGCAAAACAGATGGTACATTGAAGTAATCAGTATAAGTTCTTCGATGTTTTACGTCTCTAACATATAAAGTCTGTACAGTTTCTGAAGTGTATCGATCAATAGCTTTATAGGACTTCGTATCGCGTTGGCAGTGGGTCGGTCTGCAAGGTTTTTTATTGTGGCAGGGCTTATGGGCCGGAGGGCGAAAAAGTACGGTCCTTTATCGAAAAGTATTTTAATTGGTTATCGCCTGGTTTTGTGGTACTCTTGATTGGTGGATTTCTTGTGATAAAATGGCTTCATTGATCAATAGGCAATTAGTAACCGGTAACTCGTTATTACAGGGGGCGACTATTATGAACGATGCTCAAAAACAAACACTTTTAGGCGTCGCCCGTGATACCGTTGAGGCGGTTATCAAGCGGCAGCCGACTGAGAAGTCCCAATCGAACGACCCTGAATTAAAGGCCCATTGCGGCTGCTTTGTAACATTGAAAAACAAAGGCCGATTGCGAGGCTGCATCGGCCAATTCACTTCTGAAAGCCCACTGATTGAGCTGGTTGCTGAGATGGCAAAGGCCTCGGCTACCGGTGACCCGCGTTTTCTTGCTGACCCGATAACCGCTGGTGAGCTGGAAGACTTAGATATCGAGATATCGGTTCTCTCGCCGCTGCAGCGGGCCGATGAGCCGCTGAGTCTGCGGCTCGGAGTCGACGGCATCTATATAAAAAAAGGACCCGCTTCGGGCTGCTTTCTGCCTCAGGTCGCCACTGAGACCGGCTGGAGCAAGGAGGAATTTCTTTCATACTGCTGCGCACATAAAGCCGGTCTTGCGTCTGATGCCTGGAAAGACCCGGATACGGAAGTCTATTTGTTCACCGCTGATGTATTCGGCGCAACATTCGCGGAGATATAGCGTGGTGCAGCAAGGGAGCTGTCTGGCTCCCTTGCTGCCTTTGTCGAACTAATCCTTGTCATCCTCACCTTTTACTTGTTCGCCTTCGCCGGCTCCCATCGTTATAACCTTTCCATTTGATAGAGTAAAGCGATCTTCATAGAGACGTATCTTTACGCCGTTCTTCTCTACTTCTTTGATGAAGGTCCTTTCGTACTTACCGGCTTTCCTTAATTCCTCAATCTCATCGAATTGTTTTTTCAATAGCTCTCTTCGCTCGGCCTCCGACAAGCCAAGGAGTTCAGGGTCGCCACCGTAAGCAAATCTATCACCATTGGAGAGAGTAGCTACCCACACGCCTGGCTCAACCTCTTCGGCTTTACCTTCTTTGTAGAGCTGATAGAATTCTTCTTGAGCTTTCCGTGCATCTTCTTCGGTTTGCATGTTATCATCAGAGCTAAAAATGCCTCCTTTTACTCCATAGATTACATTGTCCTCAGGATACTCAAACTTAGCCTCAAATGTCTTTATAATGTGTTTTACTGTCTTAGTGGCACCATAGCTCAAAGGCAGCAGAACCATAATGGCGATTGCAGCAGCCACGCGCCAACGAGAGATTGGTCCGCCGGCAGGAGCAAACCATCTGCGTATGACTGTGACATGTTTTTGAATCTCTCCAGCAGCGACATCTTCCTGCAATCTATTCAGCAAACCGTCCGGTGTCGCCGGCTTTGGAGCGGACTTGAGACATTTCTCGATTTTATCTTCCGTATTCATATTGGTTTTCCTTTCGCCATTGGAATTGTCTGTTTTAGTCAAATCTGATTTCTTAAACATGTATATTCGTTTTAAGGAATTTAAAGACTTCGCGAAGTCTGTACTTTACAGTACTTGTTGCAATACCCAAAACTTTGGCTGTTTCCCTCAGAGATAATCCCTGATAATAATGCAGGTGTACAACGTGTTTTTTGTCCTCATCGAGTTGGTCCACGGCTTCGTACAGGCGTTGGGTTAATTGGCGTTCTGCGACATTTGCAAAAGGCCCTGAATTCTTGTTTGTATACTCTTTCCACCATCGGTCTGTATTGGATTGAATGCCGCTGGTGTTTCTGCGCTGCCAATCGATAAATGTATTATGGGCAATCCTGTAAAGCCATGTCGAAAACTTGCTGCGGCCTTTGAAACCGTCAAGTGAGGACCACACTTTAAGAAAAGTTTGCTGGGTCAGGTCTTCGGCATCTTGTTTGCTGCCGCAAAGACGCCTCAAATATGAATAAATGTCTGCATAGTAGATTTTTAATAGTTCGGATGCAGCATTCTTGTCGGCCCTTTTAATACGCCTGCACAGACTCTTTATTTGATTGTCCAAAGGTGCTCTCATAAATAGATATTACAATCTATTTTTACAGGATTAGTCAAGGAATTGCATCATTACTAACGTTGCTTCCTGGCGTTGTGTCACTAACTCGCGCAGTTCCTGCTGTGCTATAGCCAGTTCTTTTTTAGCTTCTTGTCTGAACTTTCGTAAGGCCTCCATTTTTTGTCTTATTTTCTCTGATTCTGAGTTGTTATCTTTCAAAAGCTCAAAAAGCTCTTCACAGATTTTTTCGCCTTCGTTAAGATTCTCAAGACTTTTGTACTGCGAAGGTCTTAACCATGCCCAACTACGATGAATGTGAATAGGACCGCTACTACCACCTGCGCCGCCCCGCTTCTGGACGATTTCTCCTCCACCGAACACCACATTACTACCGTATCCGGATCCGGACATGGACCCGCGGCCAAATCCTTTATCAACAACTGAACTGCCACCCATACCGCTAACGCCAACGCCAACGGCACCGCACATTAGTCTTATAGAAACATTCGCCCGGTTCCTAAGCTCACGTACTTTATCAAGTTTTGGCTTGATAGCCTTCCATTGCTTTTGCGTTGCTCTGAGTGCCTGTTTCATTGATTCTACTTGGTTCTTAGCAGGGCCTATTTGCTTTTTTAATTGCCTCTCTAATTGTTGTTTCAGCCTGCGTTGCTCAAGCTCCTGTTGCCTTTGTTGTCTATCCATATTCCTCAAACGGCCCCTCTCGGACCTTTCTCTCGTTCTACCGGGTCCTCGTGTTTGGGATAGCGTTTGTCCCACAAACAATGCTATCGAGAAACATACGAGAAATGCAAAAATTATTCTTCGCGTTGACATAGTAAGCTCCCATGAATTAATAATGAAATTTATTTCACAGCATTTTATCTACCTTATTTGATCCGGCTACAAGTTTAGACGAAAAATACCGCCTGGGTGGACAAAATATAATGGATTTCTTGGTATTTGCAGCCGATTGTAAGGATAGCATAAGCCTGCGATTTCCTGAACAGGTTTCTTACATTTGGCCTTATCTTGGCGGGAGAGGTGCTTGCTGGTCTAAATACGATTGTTTTCTGTGCGGAGGAAGGGTTTTGGTGAAAAACTTCACGCTAATTTGTATAATCACCTTTTGTTTGGCGGGTTGTTTTGAATCCGATAAAGTCGGGACAATTGAACCCGGCGATGCCGATAGAATCAAGATTACTGCCGATATGGTCGCGTATTTGCAGGCCCAGGATCTGCCGGCCCTGGAATCTGTGGAGTTCTGGGAAAACGAGTATGGGCCGGGCCTGAAACTAACCACCGCTCATTATGAGATTTTCACAACGCTCTTGGAGCCTCTGATGCTTCGGCGGGTTCCCGGATTTGTTGAGTCGGGATATCGCGGCTATAATAGTCAGTTGCCCAGGCCGATCGAGACGAGCACCAGGTTTACCATTTATCTTTTTGCCGACCGCCGGCAGTGGGAAGATTTTACGAAGACCTTCACGGGCGAGCAGGCGAAGCTGTTTTGCAAAATAAAGGCTGGTGCCTATTACCATAATGGCGCCTGCGTGGCATATAATATCGGCAGAGAGCGAACTTTCTTCGCTCTTGGGCACGAGGGATGGCATCAGTTTAACGGCAGGCACTTTAAGTTTCGTCTGCCGAGCTGGCTTGACGAAGGTGTCGCAATGCTCTTTGAGGCGCACGGAACTGAGCAGGGCGTGTTTTATTTTGAGCCGGCCGAAAATATGTACCGATTAAACGCACTGAAGAAAACGCTGATAAATAACAAAATGATACCGCTGAAAGAATTGATAGCTATAAACCCCGGCGAAGTGCTTGCTACGGATGAGACTGAGGCGATAATAGGTTTTTACGGCCAATCCTATGCGCTGGTGCGGTTTCTGCGGGAAGCAGGTTACGGCAGAAGGCTGGGTATTTATCATCGGTTGCTCCAGGACGGCTTAAGAGGAGATTGGCCGCTCAGTGAGGTGAGCAGAAGGATCGCAACAGATAGAAACATCCCAAGAAGCATCCTGTGGAACCGAATCGTCGGCCAGTTGTTATTTGAACACTATATCGGCGATGACTTTGACCAAATCGAGACAGAGTATTTGGCTTTTTGCAGGCAAATAATTAAGACCCAGGACTGAAGACCCAAGACCAAAGATTTATGTCTGAACAGTGTCCGGTACCCATTATTTTAGCTTCGGCCTCGCCGCGGCGAAGACAATTATTAGCCGAAGCCGGCTATAAATTTACGATTGTTCAGCCGGATATTGACGAGTCAGCTTTTCCGGCCAAGGGCCTCGGGGCCTGTGAATATGCCGAACGGCTGGCCTTGGCCAAGGCAAAAAATGTCGCGGAGAAGCACCCGGACTGCTTGGTCATCGGTGCCGATACCGTTGCGGATTTTAAGGGCCAGATTATAGGCAAGCCCGCTGACGCAAGGCAAGCCGAGCAGATTACCAGGAAACTCTTCAGCGGGCCACATAGGGTAATAACCGCAGTTGCAATCATCCGGCTAAGCAATGGCACTGAGCTGAGCGAAAGTGAGGCCACCACCGTTTACCCTAAGAAATTGACTGCCGAGCAAATCCGCGAACACATCAAAAGCAAATCCTGGCAGGGTAAGGCCGGCGCCTATGCTATAAAGGAAAGCGGCGACGAATTCGTTGAGAGGATTGACGGCAGTTTGACAAACGTAATGGGCCTGCCGATGGAACTTTTGGAACGGCTGCTGAAGAAATGTATTGATTAAGATGCCGGTAAATCATCCTGATTTGGAGAGAGTTTTTTTTCTGAGTTTTTTCGGTGTATTCGGGCGCAGAACGAAAAGGCTAAATGTTCTTAGAATTGCTGCGAGGGTTACCAGGGGAGATAGCAGCTATAGTGACGGTAGAATAAGCCGATCGAACGCATGGCAATTAAGAAAACCGCTTGTGGAGCAAAATTCAGCAATAAATAGCCTGTAGCTTCCATTTGACCCTGGTGTGCATACTGTTCCGTTTGCGTTTGAACAATAACAGCAACACCAAGCAGCACCACAGTTACCAGATAAGGTTTAAAAGCACGAAAGATCGGTATCAGTAAATAATTATATCTTAACATTGTGAGTTCTTTACCTACCGCAACGGTTAATATTGCAATTGGAAGAAGAAAAAGTCCGCCAAGCATCGGTATATATAAGAAAACAGGCGATTCTATCTGCATTTTTTTTAGTATCAGAAAAGCAATAATATAAGGCATTCCAACAACCAGCAGAATAATAAAAATTGTGTATACAGACTTAACAATTTTCCAGATGAATCCGTAAAATCCTCCAAAAGTGGCTACCGGCATCTCTTCCTGGTCAAAACCGGTTGAGTAAATCATTTCCGTATAAAACCAAAACAAACATCCCCACGCCACTGCTCTCAAAACCCATCCCAAAGGTATATAAAAATCAAAAGAAAGCCACTCGCCCTGTATAAAAAAGCTAAAATTCCAACCGGCTGTGAAAAACTTGAAGACAACCACTGCCAGTATAAACACAAGACCGGCTGCATTTTTCGGATTTGTGAAAAGTTTCCAGCTATCGACCAATACGGCCCGGTAGAAGCCGGGCAGCGGCTCGCCCTTTTCTTTGGGTGGTTCGACTTTTTTTAGTTTTTCGTTGTCTTTGAAAGGGATTATAAAGAGCTGTCCGCAGGTTGTGCACCGGGCACGTTTTCCACAGTGCTTGTCGTCAAAGGCAATCACTGCATTGCAATTGGGGCAGTTGAACTGGATGGTCATATCATCGTATTGTGTATATCGTATATCGTATTGCGTTTTCTTTTCGCGCGATATGCGCCACGCACGACGAATCTAATCCCGCTGCATGCAGTCGAGGAAGCTTTTGAGATCGTTGGCCCACTTTTTGGCCTCCAGCAGGTCGACCTTGTCCTGTTTTACGAGCATTGCCAGATGCTTTTCCATCGTTATCATTTTTTCGTCGGGCTTGTTTCGGGTTTTTGTTTGCAGTTGGCTATACATTTGCTCTACCTTGCCGGTGCGTATCAGATTGGCGCAGGCGTAGTTATTGTTGAGTATTTCCATTGCTACAATCCTGCCGGTTTTGTCCTTTTTGGGCACAAGCTTTTGGCATACAATATAGGCCAGTCCGAGTGAGAGCTGATTGCGGACCTCGGCCTGTCTGCCGGCCGGGAAGTAGTCCAGTATCCGCGTTATCGTGCCGGTTGCATCTCTTGTGTGCAGCGTGGAGAAGACCAGATGGCCTGTCTCAGCGGCCATAAGCGTCATTGCTATCGTCTCGGGGTCGCGCATTTCGCCGACGAATATTATGTCAGGGTCCTGGCGCAGCATTTCTTTTAATGCCTGAAGAAAGGATTTGGTATCCCTTCCGACCTCACGCTGCGAGATAATCGAATATTTCTGCGGAAAGATGTATTCTATAGGGTCCTCGATGGTCATAATTCGGCAGGCGTTTTTTTCGCTGATTAGGTGAATGAGCGAGGCAATTGTTGTGGATTTGCCGGCGCCTGTGATGCCGGTTAAAAGGACCAGGCCGTGTCTGCGATTGATGATGTCTTTCCAGACGTCATTTGGGAAGCCGATTTCCTCTATTTTTGGAATATCCAGCGATAAGGCCCGGATTGCCCCGGCTATCCCGTCGTTTTCCCTAAAGATGTTTATTCGAAACTGTAGTGAGCCGCGTCGATAGGAGCAGTCTACGCTGTGTTGGCTCCGGAATTTACGCAGATTCTCATTGCTCAAAAGCGGGTAGATAAGCTGCTTTGCCAGGTCCGGCGTTACGGTTGGGCCTTTGAGTTTTACCAGGTTGCCGTCGATGCGATATGCGGGCGCAGCGCCAACTTTGATATGCAAATCTGAGACGCGCATTGCACCATGCTTGTCAAAGTAGTCCAACATGTCAAGAATACTGAACTTGCCATGCTCTGCGGTCGGATAAACTTTTGCTGAAGCGGAAAATTCTTCAGCCATATTTGCCTCCATCTGGAATTAGAGTGAAAACGCGAATTACCAGTTTGTCGGCCCTGCCGGCCATGCGTAGTATATCACTACAACCGTCCCAAAGCAAAGGCCAAATTTGTGCCCACCCCCATCTGATATTCGTAGAAGCAAGCTCTCTAATTTTTTCCGTAGCCCAGCCAATCCTGCAGGTTCTTGGCTAATATCTCCACATCTTGTTTTTTCATAATATGGTCGATGATTACCGGCGGGATTTTTAGCTTTACCATTGCCTTACGGGCCCTTTGCCAGAGCCGAGCTTGCTTAGCCTGCGTATCGGCTAAGTACAGCTCGGTTACCAGCTCGCTTAGTCTCTGGAGCATTATCGTATCAAGGTTGTCATAATAACCTGATATAAGTGCCTTCTGGTATTCTGAATACTGGTTTTCAGCCATACAGGAGTCCTGTTTCTTTGAGCTATTTCCGACGGCTTCATTCTTACAGGAAACTTTCAGATAAATCAAGTTATCGTTGTTAAAGAAACGGTTTTTGCTGGCTTTGCTGTAACGACTGGCTATAATCTCGTGATGCCCGCCGCCCCGACTCGCGTCGGGAGACGCGGGGGCTGGCGTCGTGAGTGCCTTCGCTTCGTTCGAGGCCGGTGATACATATTGTGTGAAAGACCGACTGGATGCGCAATACTGGTTTGTGAGTATGCGAAAGAGAATACTGTCTATTTTGGGTTTATTGGCTTTGGCAGCGGCGGTGCCGACAAAATCGGGATTGGCTGTTGAAAACCAGACGGCCGAGGCCTTTGTTGGTCAGGATCTGCACCTGCAGGGACGGGAGCTTATAAGCTATAAGCTAAATACCACCGGGTACATTCTCGTTTTCCGGGGTGGATTTGAGATGTCGATTGGGGCTAATCAGTTTTCCAGCGATGAAGCAGTGGTATGGCTTGAAAGGGTAACGACTGAATTCCGCGGGCACCTTGCGATTGATTATAAAGCAACGGTATATCTGCAAGGCAATGTATCGGTTGAAAAAGCCAAAGGTGCGCTGACAGTCGATTTAAGTGAGACGGTGATCGAAAAGGGCCGGGAGATGGCCGTTTCGTTTGGCGTCAGCGGCGGTGTTTTTGCAACGGCGGACAAAAGAGAAATTACCGACCCTCGTGGATTAGAGCTTTACGCGAATGCGTTTGCGGCGTTGCAGGCGGTCGGGGTTGGGCCAACGACTGTCGAGGCCCAGCCGCGGGTGGAAGTGCGGCCGCAACGACCGTCTGAAGAGGAGGTAGTTACTGCCAGGCCGGCTGAAGGAGCTGCCGAACCACGAGAGAAGGAGCCGGACTTCAAGTATCCGATTAATCTATCGCCTGTGGGCGAGGTTGTGCCGAAGATAGAGTGGGACGAGGAGGCAAAGATTGCGACGGTGATTGGCAGGTTTTATCTGTGGCAAAAACAGGATGAAAAAGGCGGCTTGCTGGAATTGCAGGCTGATAACGCGGTTATATTTTCGGTCGGGGAACAACTTGCGGCGGACAGAGACAGAGGCGGTGCCGGCGATATTTTAGCCAAGGGTGCCGCCAGTGCAATTTATATGTCCGGCGACATTGTGATGACTGAAGGGCGGCGAACGATTCGGGCTGATGAGATGTACTACGACTTCGAAGGAAAAAAGGGGATAGCGATAAATGCAGTGATGAGGAATTTCGATGTATCCGAGGGGATGCCGATTTATGTCAGGGCGGCGAAGTTAAAACGACTGGCAGAAAACAAATTTGAGGCTGATAACCCCACTTTGACAACCAGTGAATTTTACCTGCCCCAGCTTTCGCTTAACGCCTCGAAGATAATTATCACGGATATGACCACTATTGACGAGCAAGAGGACAGGGTCTCTAAAAGTAGTTATGAGGCACTGATGCATGATGTACGCCTGAAGGTGTATGATAAAACGATTTTCTATTTGCCCCGTGTATGTAGTAATCTGGAGAGGCCTGATAGTCCGATCAAAAGCGCCCATGCCGGTCATGACAGCAATTGGGGGGCGATGCTTGAGACACGGTGGTACCTGGCCCGGCTGTTAGGATTGCGAGAGCCGGAAGGGATGGACAGCACTTTTGCGTTAGACTATTATAGCAAGCGTGGCGTCGGCGTCGGCGTGGAGATTGATTATGCAAGAGAGAATTACTTCGGCAGAATTTTGGGGTACGGGATCCACGATAGGGGCGAAGACAGACTTGGCAGGGCGGCCGACCGAAGAGATCTTAAGCCGCCACGCGAGCTTCGTGGTAGGTTTAGTTGGCGGCACAGGCACTTTCTGCCTTACAACTGGCAGCTTACAACGGGAATCGATTACGAATCCGATAAACATTTTGTCGAGAGTTATTATCGTAACGAATTTATGGTAGGCTTAGAGCGGGAAACATACATTCATCTGAAGCGGATAGAGGATAACTGGGGCCTTTCCTTTTTGGGCAAGGTGCGAATAAACGATTTTGTCAATAAGCTGGAAGAATTGCCCACTGCTGAGCTCCACTGGACGGGCCAGTCACTTCTTGACGACAAGTTGACGTTCTACAGCGACAGTCAGGTCAGCCGGTTCCGCCAGCGTATTATGGCGTCCAGTTCATCGACGGTGTCGCAGAAATTCTTCACGTTTGCGTCGGAGAGGGCTGAGCTTGATATGCCGATGACGATTGGCAAGGTAAAAGTAGTACCTTTTGTTGCCGGTACTGTAGCGTACGAAGATGGGCTCGGTTTCTACAAAGAGCTTGGTGGTGCAACAGCAGGGGGAGAAGAGAATGTTTGGCTTGGCGAAGCCGGCTTTCGGGCATCATCGCAACCATATTGGAAGGTCTTTCCTGATGTCAAATCGCGCCTTTGGGATTTAAACCAGTTGCGGCATGTTATAAGGCCGTACTTGACGGCAGTTGGTTTTACCGAGAGCGACTCGGTCATTGAACAACGTGATATGTTGAACGTAGGTATTTCTCAGCGGCTGCAAACTAAACGTGGCTCCGGTGACAAACAGCGGACCGTTGACTGGATGCGGCTGGATACGGATGTTACGTTGGTGAATGATTCGGCTGATGCGTCTGACGCCGGGCCTGGGCCGGATCAGTTTATCTGGAACAAGCCGTTCATTCCGCTGGTGAATCGATTCAGCGGCGCGGTGCCGCTGCGGGACAGGCGCAGCAGTGATGTATTCGGGCCGAGGCGCAATTATTTCGGAGCCGACTATATCTGGCGTCTGAGCGATACCAGTGCGGTGTTGTCTGATATGAATTTTGATATGCAAAGCGCGGTGGTGCAGCAGTTTAATGTTGGTTTTTCGCACCTGCGCTGGCCTAACTTGAGTTATTATATAGGCAGCAGATATTTAAGGCGGCTTGAGATTCGCGACCCGGGGGGTTTGAGTCTCCAAAAGGGCTCGAATGCGTTTACTTTTGCGCTTACCTATGTGCTTGACCCACGATATACTGTAGTTTTTTCGCAGCAGTATGATTTTGACTACGGTGCGAATGTACGAAGAGAAATAGCGCTTATAAGGCGCTATCACAGAGTGTATTGCGGTCTTACGTACAGCGCAGACGACTCGATGGACAGACACTCAATTGTATTTAGTATATGGCCCCAGGGCATACCGGAGCTGGCAATTGGGCAGAGAAGATACATGAAACTGACCAGATAAGAATGCAAAAGTCAAAAATCGAAATGCAAAATGACAAGTGAAAATGCTTGATAGTCGATACTCATAGAAGAAGAAAATCGAGTATCGAGAATTATGTAATTTTGATTCTTAAATTTTGACTCTTAATTTTAAGGAGAATGCTATGGCGTTGGTTAATACCAAAAAGATGTTCGAGATGGCTTACAAGAACGGTTATGCAGTTGGTGCGTTCAATGTGAATAATATGGAAATCACGCAGGGCATCATAAAAGCCGTGGCTGAAAAGAAGGCCCCGCTTATCCTGCAGGTATCCAGAGGCGCACGCGCTTATGCAAGTATCAGCTATCTGAAGGCGATTATCAATGTGGTTATTGAGGAAAATCCGGACATTCCTATCGCAATAAACCTGGACCACGGAGATAATTTTGAGACGTGCAAGCAATTTGTCGATGATGGCTTTACTTCGGTGATGATAGATGCTTCAAAACAGCCGTTTGAAGAGAACATTGAGGTTACCAAGAAGGTGGTTGAATATGCACACTCCAGAGACGTTGTTGTTGAAGCTGAGCTGGGCCAGTTGGGCGGAATTGAAGAGGACGTGGTTGGAGTAGATGATGTGAGCAAGCACGTAGCTGACCCGAATCAGGTGGTAGAGTTTGTTGAAAAAAGCGGCTGCGATTCGTTGGCGGTGGCCTGCGGAACAAGCCACGGTGCTTACAAGTTCAAGACCGAGCCGAAGCTGGCCTTCGATGTGATACAGGAGATTGAGGAAAAGCTGCCGGGGTTTCCGCTGGTTATGCACGGCTCAAGCAGTGTGTTGAGCGAGTTTGTCGACCTTATTAACAAATACGGCGGCGATATGCCAAACGCAATGGGTGTGCCGGAAGAAGCCGTAAGCAAAGCGGCGAAGATGGGGATGTGCAAGGTCAATATCGATACGGATTTGCGACTGGCACTGACGGCTAAAATCAGGCAGGTGTTCGCCGAAAAACCCGGCGAGTTTGACCCGCGTAAGTACCTCGGCCCGGGCAGGGAAGCTATCCAAGAGATGGTCAGTCATAAGCTTGATGTTTTGGGTTGCGCCGGCAAAGCCGCTGAGTGCATGTAAATGCGTCGCTCGTGACTCGTGGCTCGTTTGGCATACGGGAGACGGGAAACGGCGACATGAGATGGGAGAAAGGAAATACGAAGTTTGCGGACTAAGAATATATATTTGATTGGCTTAAGCTTTTTTGTGGTGTTGATTCTATCGGTTGTCTGGATGTTTGTGGCCCGGCCAGCCCCGTTAGAAGTCCCTATTGCCGGCGGAGTAGATGGCTCAGGCGGCTTACTTCTAACGGGGCCAGCGGTGGTGGGTCGCTGCGAAGGCACCGATGAGTTTGCGAAATCTGAGTCAGGGCCGTTAGAAATCCCTCCCGAACGTGCGTCAGTCCTACTTGGCGACTCACTTCTAACGGAGTCAGCCGAATCCAGCCCCGTTGAGATGGCCTGTGAGCTAATTTACCAAGGCAAATTCGACGCTGCCGATAAGCTGATCGAGCACCAATTGAGCTTGGGCTCAGGCCCAATCGGTGCCGAACAACCTGGCCAGGATGCGCAGCCCCGGTCCGCCCTTTCCGAATTAGCCCAGATTGTTCAGGAATACAAGGATATAAGTCGAGAGCGTCAGTCGGCTCGAGAAGCTGCGTACAAAGAACAATTATCCGAGCTCGAAAAGTTGCGGGCCGAAACAGATGCCAATGACGTGAACGATGTCATCGCCGGTGATGTAAATGATATTGTTGCGGCGCTGTCGGTTATTGCTAAGGCCTCCGAGTTTGCGGACCAGACAAAGAAAGAGCAGCTTCTGTCTGACGCGTTCGTAAAAGAGATTGTGCAAAAAGCGATAGACAAATCCGCTGAGTTCGAGGTGAAAGGCAAATGGCTTGAGGCGTACGCGAATTGCTACTCTTGGCTGCAGGCAATCGATCCGAACAATGAGGCGTATTCAGATTATGGTCGGCGGCTCCTGGACAAGGCCACTATTGCGGCCGCTTTTCAGGACAGCCCTTGTGAGACCCGCGAGGAACGTTTCAGGGGGGTGAAGGAAGGGATATTTGTTCGGGCGATTAATTTCCTGAGTCTGGATTATGTCACCGTTATCGATTACGGCCAAATGGCAACAAAGGCTATTGAGCGTTGCAAGTTGCTGGCAGAGGTACTCGATCCTCGATTCTCGATACTCGGCGAGGATCAAGAATTAAGAATCGAGAATCAAGGGTCGGCCTGGTCGGCAGCTCTGGTAGCACTGCTGGATGAAGTTAAGTCCGCCTCAGGCGAGCCAACAAAGTTCAGTAAGCAAAAGTTTATAGATGTTTTTGAGAAGGTCCTGAAGATAAACGAAGCAACCATTGATTTGCCCGGCCCTGTACTGATTATACAGTTTGCAGAAGCGGCGCTGTCTACGCTTGACCCTTATACGGTAATAGTCTGGCCCAGACAGATGCAGGATTTTGAAAAGATGATGACCAGTAAGTTTACGGGCATCGGCATAGAGATTTCAAAACAAAAGGGGCTGTTGACGGTGGCCAGCCTACTACTTGATACGCCGGCGTTCAACTCCGGTCTTCTTGATGCCGGGGACGTGATAGAAATGGTGGATGGTGTTGAGACGAAGGATATGACTCTTACCTGTGCGGTTCATAAGATTACCGGCCCGGCCGGGACAAAAGTAACGTTGACGGCAAGACGGCCGAGCGGGGATAAAAACATTGAGGACAAGGTATTTGATATCACCCTGACCAGGGCCAAGATAATTGTTCCGACAATTCGCGGCTGGCAGAGGACCGAAGCGGGTAAGTGGCTGTATATGATTGATGACGGCAGCAAAATCGGCTATGTGCGGATTTACAACAGCTTTTCAGAAAGAACTGCCGCGGACCTGGAAAAGGTATTGCTTGAGCTTGAGGCAGAAAGGTTAAGGGGATTGATTCTGGATTTGCGATTCAATAGCGGCGGACTTTTAGATAGTGCCGTTGCGATATCCGACAAATTCCTCAAAGAAGGATTGATAGTCAGCACACAACCCGGGGTTAGGAGGAAGCCGGTTTATAAGCCGGCACACAGGAGGAAAACGCATCCGAATTATCCGCTCGTTATATTGATAAATTCGAGCTCGGCCAGTGCTTCTGAGATTGTGGCGGGGGCATTGGCAGATAAAGCACATAAGCGGGCGGTTTTGGTCGGGACCAGGACTCACGGCAAAGGCAGTGTGCAAGGGGTAACAGGCTATCCAGGTGGAGGTGCGCAGCTTAAATACACAATGGCGTATTATCATTTACCCTCGGGCCAAAGAGTTGAAAACCAGGACGCAATGAAAAAACAAAACAGGAAAGACTGGGGGGTTGGGCCGGATATTGAGGTTGAATTAAGAACGGTTGAACTTAGAAAAATGATTGATGTGCAGAGGGATAATGACGTGCTGGTTAAAGCCGACCACGTCAGCGTCGGCGCCGAGCTGAAAAAGCATACGATCGAAGAGACCCTCGCGGCTGACCCACAGTTGGCGGTTGGCCTTTTGGTCGTTAAGAGTAAATTGATAGAAACGCAAAATGCAGAAAGTAAAATTTGAAAAATGATACCGGATGCTCGATGCCCGTGCAAAACCGGAACGAGCATCGAGCGTCGAGTTGTGATATTTGATTTGTTATGGCAAACTCAGAAGATAAAGGAAGAGATTCTTCGCTTTGCTCAGAAGGGCAAGGCAAGCTTGAGGCCCAAAGGCAGGAAAAACTGTCCCGTATTAGACAATTGGGTATTGAACCTTACGGCGGCAGATATGAAGGCGCAGAGCAGGCTGCGGATATCAAGCGCAGATTTAAGGACGGCGATGAAACACAACAGGCCAAATGTGCCGGCAGGATTGTGTTGTTGAGGGACATCGGGAAGCTGATTTTTGTTACTTTGCGAGACTGGAGCGGGACTATCCAGCTCGGCCTATCGAAAAAGCTTCTGGACGAGCAGTGGCAGCTTGCCAAGTTGCTTGAGCTTGGTGATATAATCGGCGCCGCCGGTCAATTAGGTAAAACCAAAACCGGCGAGATAACTATATGGGTTGCCAAAGACGGTCTTTGCCTTCTGAGTAAATGTTTGTGCCAACCGCCGGAGAAATTTCACGGCTTATCAGATATCGACCAGCGTTTCAGGCAGAGGTTTGTGGACTTGTGGGCCAATCCTGAAGTTATGGAGCGGTTTAAGAAGCGCAGTGCCGTCATCGCCTCGATTCGCGAATTTCTCAAATCGAAAGGTTTTTTGGAAGTTGAGACTCCGATGATGCAGACCATAGCCGGCGGGGCCGCGGCAAAGCCGTTTGTAACACACCATAACAGCCTGGACCTGGATTTATTTTTGCGGATTTCGCCGGAGCTGTTTCTAAAAAGACTGCTCGTCGGCGGAATGGAAAAGGTATTCGAGATAAACCGAAATTTCCGCAACGAAGGACTCAGCAGACAGCACAACCCGGAATTCACGATGCTCGAAGTATATCAGGCTTACGGCGATTACAATGTGATGATGGATTTGACCGAGGAGATTATCTGGCTTTGCGTGGAAAAATACTGTACAGACAAGCACGTTCAGTTCGGCGAATTCACAGTAGATTTCAGCCGGCCCTGGCGGCGGGCCAAATACGCAGAGCTGCTGAAAGAATACAGCGGCTGCGATATTGATGACATAGAGGCCATAAGAGCCAAGGCCAAGGAATTTGTAGGGGCGGGCACGCAGACCCGCCCAGGGCAACCACACGGGGTTGCCCCTACAAGGGCAGGTATAGATGATATGGACGATGTGGTGGTTGTCAATGAAGTCTTTGGAGCGACCGTAGAGGACAATCTCGTCGACCCGACATTTGTGATAGATTATCCAGCGGAACTGTGTCCGTTAGCCAGACGCAGAAAAGACAATCCCAAATTCGCAGAGCGTTTTGAGCTGTTTATCGCCCGGATGGAGCTGGCGAATGCATATACTGAGTTGAATGACCCGGCCGAACAATACGAGAATTTCCTTGTTCAGCTTCGCGGCCAGGAAGAATCGCTAACAAAGATGGACAGAAATTATTTAACGGCGTTAAAGTACGGTATGCCCCCGGCTGGTGGGCTGGGGATTGGAATTGACAGATTGGTGATGGTGCTGACCGGTGCTTTGAGTATTCGCGAGGTAATATTATTTCCACTTTTGAAGCGGAAATAACCATAAAGACACCAAGGCACGGAGGAGAGATTAACGCAACAGATAATCAATCAAAGGTTGCATTTGACGGTTGCGGTTGCGAGGCTCGTATCGGTTGCGTTTATCGTAAAACGTTATGGAAAGCAAAAAACCTATTAGAAGTTTTCAAGATTTGGAGGTTTATCAAACTGCTTATCAAGCAATGCTTGAGGTGTTTAGGCATGTTCTGCCAAAACTGCCTGCAGAAGAGAAATACGATTTGCTTGATCAGCTTAGATGTTCAATCAAAGCCGTCCCTCGTTTGATAGCAGAGGGCCACTCTAAAAGGCATCAGAAAAAAGGATTTCAGAAATACCTGGATGATGCAATGGCAGAGTCTAATGAAACAATAGTTTCTTTAACCCAAGCCAAGGATCTATATTCTTCTCTGGTCGACGTAAAAATATGTGAAAGACTAATAGATATATACGACAAGATTAGCAGGCAGTGTTATAATTTGGTAGTTGCCTGGGATAAGTTTAGTGAACGTAAATCTAGGGCGCAACCGAAAGACGGTACACGAAACGAGTAGCGCAACCGATAAACGAAATACGCGATTTGTTAGCCTCGGGGTTTCTGTAGAAAAAAAGGGTGTGGGATGCTGAAATTATTTTTATGGCTGCGATACCTACGTAAGAAAAAAATTGTATTTTTGAGTATTGCAGCAGTTGCTCTTTCTGTGTCGTTGTTGATAGTCGTTGCCAGCCTGTTCACCGGTTTTATCAATACGTTCGAGCAAAGCGCAGTTGAGACAATAGGTGATATTGTTCTTTTACCGCCGATTAAATTTACAAAATACCGGCTGTTTATCGAGCGGCTGGAACAAACGGCTGCGGTGGAAGCGGCAACGGCGACGCTATCGGCTCAAGGCCTGTTGCATTTGGGCAAAGGCAATGTGCGCGCAGTGAATGTTTGGGGGATTAAGCCAGGGCGGCGAGCGAAGGTGACGGGGTTTAAGCGGTCCTTGCTTAAACAGAAAGACTCGCCCGGCGAATTATCTTTTGAGGTCGACGGTTTTCCGGAAAAAATCGGAGGATTTGTGGGAATCGGCGTGCTGGCAGAGCCTGATGAACAGACAGACCAGTACGATTTTGACGCGGTCCAAAAGATGTTCGGCCAGCAGGTTTTTCTTACTACAGGCGCAGTAACGCGAGCAAAGCCGGGCGAGGATAAAACAGAATTCTCTTCGTTTAAGAGAAAGTTTATACCTTTCTTGATTGCAGATATCGTTTTCACGGGTGTTTATCTGCTTGATAAAGAATTTGTGTATCTGCCCATAGAAAAACTGCAAAAAAGGTTATACCCGAGCGAAGACTCACCGATTGCCAGCCAAATTCAGATTAAACTAAGCCCCGGCACCCGTGCTGATGTTGCAATTGCACAAATTCGGGGCCTGTGGCAGACCTTTGTGGACGAGCAGCTTAACGGAGACCCGTATCTTAGGAGATATACCGATATCGAGACAGCTAAACAGATGCAGAGTCGGTATGTTGCCGAACTGCGAAAACAAATGGGCGTTTTGTTATTGATATTCGGCGTTGTAAGCTTCGGTGTGGTTGTGCTGATATTCTGCATATTTTATATGATCGTCAGACTAAAGCAGAAGGATATAGCGATAATAAAAAGCTGCGGGGCGCCGAGCCGTTCGGTGGCTTTTGTTTTTGTCGGTTTTGGTGCTTGTGTTGGAATAGTCGGCTCAGGTATTGGAGTTGTCCTGGGATACATTGTTATAAAAAATATAAATGCGATTGAGGGGTGGATAAGGGTCATCTTTGGGTTAAAGCTGTGGAAAAGCAGTGTGTATATGTTCAGTAAGATACCCAGCGAGGTTGATTGGGGCTCGGCTTTGCCTATTGTATTATTGGCAATTGTAGCGGCGGCAATCGGAACGTTGATACCGGCAATTGTCGCGGCAAGAACAAGACCGGTTGAGATACTGCGGTATGAATAGTAATTTTGTAAGGATTAAAATCGAAATTCTAATATCTAAATCCTAAACAAATTCCAATGACCAAAATTCAAAACTCCAAACTCTTAGGTTTTGAGAATGTGAAATTTGTATTTTGAGATTGTTTAGTGCTTAGAGATTAGGATTTAGAATTTTTGATTGAGCTATGTACAAAGTTATTCTTGCAATCAGGTATTTGATAAAGCGCCGCATAACATATTTTGCGGTGCTGGCAGTTGCGCTTTGCGTCTTCATCGTTGTTGTAGTGATGACCGTAATGACGGGCCTGGTGAGCGATTTCAAGCAGAAAAACCACGATTTTGTGGGGGATTGTGTCGTCGGCACCAAATCATTAGTGGGCTTTGCGTACTATGAAGAGTTTGTGAAGATACTGGAGAAAACTGATTTTATCGAAGGTGTATCGCCTGTGATAAAAAGCTACGCACTGATAAGCTCCAGGGGCTCAGAGCGAAGCTATGGTGTTGAGATTATGGGTCTCGATCCGGTCAGGCACAGTGGAGCTACCGGTTTTGGCCGAACACTTTATTACCGTAAAGGCGATGTGGCTAAAGCGTTTGAGCCGACCTATGACTCAAATCTTCCTGGGTGTGTGTTAGGGATTGACCTGGCGCTGCAGCGAGATGCTAACAGCAGGTATCCTTATGCGGTCAGCCCTGCCGAGATAGGTTTTTCTGTAAGTTGTTTTCCTCTGACTGCGAAAGGTGCTTTGGCTAAGGCGGGACTGGGGGAGGTCAACACACAGACCTTCTACTATAGCGACCATTCACACAGTGGTTTAGCGAGGGTGGACAGTTCATTAGTTTATTTGCTATTTGAACAGGCCCAATTACTTTGCGGTATGGCTGGGCCTGTCGAGAGAGCCAACGCTGTCCATATAAAGTTTAAGCCGAACGTCAAACTGAAAGCCGGGCGTGAAAAGGTCGCTTCACTGTGGCAAAAGTTCAAGCAGGAAAAGGCCGGCGAGAAACAAGCAAACCTGCTGGATACGGTAACGGTGCAAGGCTGGAAAGATTATCGGCGCGCGTATATTGCAGCAATGGAAAAGGAACAGACGATGATGACCGTTATGTTTGCTTTTGTGGGGATTACAACTGTGTTTATTGTCTTTGTTGTTTTTTATATGATTATCAGCCATAAGAGTAAAGACATCGGGATATTGAAAAGTATAGGCGTTTCGAACGCAGATATTATCGAATTATTTTCGGGTTTCGCTTTTTTAGTGGGTCTTTTAGGCTCTGGCGTCGGCTTATTTGCCGGCTGGTTGTTTTTGCTGAAAATAAACCGGATAGAGAATTGGCTTTTTGAGCGTTTTGATTTTCAGCTATGGGACAGGACAATTTATGCTATAGGAGATATTCCGAACCAGATGAAACTTGGGGTCTTGGTGGTAATTGTCGTTTCGGCGATTGTTGCCTGTCTGGCTGGTGCGCTGGTACCGAGCTGGCAGGCGGCGACGTCGAAACCAATAGAGACTTTGCAGGTGAGCCAGTTATGAGTAAGGATGATTTCATACTAAGAGCTGAAGGGCTCCATAAGTCTTACAGGATGGGTGCGACAGAGGTCAAGGTGCTCAAAGGCGTCGACTTGGCTGTAAAGAAAGGCGAATTTGTGGCAATAGTCGGGGCCTCCGGAAGCGGCAAAAGTACGCTTTTACATATATTGGGTGCGCTGGATAGGCCGGATAACGGTGTTGTTAAATTTGAGGGCCGGGATTTGAACCAGCATAGCGGCAGCGAGTTGAATAGATTCCGCAACAAAATGGTCGGATTTGTCTTTCAGTTTTATCATCTATTGGACGAATTAAGTGTGCTGGAAAATGTTTTTCTGCCGGTGATGGCTTCGAGGAGCGTGGTGGGCTGGTTTGCGTGCCGAAGATGGGCGAAGAGCCGGGCCAGAGAATTGCTCGTCCAGCTTGGTTTGCATGAGAGGGCCAATCATAAGCCCTATCAGCTCTCCGGCGGAGAAAGACAAAGGGTAGCTATCGGCAGGGCCTTGATGAATGAGCCGAGACTGCTTTTGGCCGATGAGCCGACGGGAAATCTTGACTCTGCGACAGGAAATGGTATTTTAAGGGTTTTTGAGGAATTGAATAGAGCCGGCCAGACGATTGTAATGGTAACCCACGACGAGAGGATTGCACAAAGGGCTGGGCGGATAGTAACACTGGTCGACGGCAAAATAACGGATAGTATTTAGCAAATATACAGAGAATAAATACGAGATACGAGGATTTTTTATGGCGTTGAAGATTTGGCTTGATGGCAAACTTGTTGACCAGGAAGAGGCTAAAATATCTGTTTTTGACCATGGCCTGCTTTATGGCGACGGGGTCTTTGAGGGCATTCGTGTTTACAACGGCAGGGTGTTTGAATTAGAAGCCCACATAAAGAGACTTTATGAATCTGCTAAGGTGATTCGCCTTGTGGTTCCGATGAGCCGCAGCAAACTTATCGGTGCAGTTGAAAAAACGGTCGAAGCTAATGCTGTTATTGACGGCTATATCCGGCTGGTGGTTACCCGGGGAACGGGAACTTTAGGATTGAATCCTCTCATCTGCGAGAATAGCAAATTATTTATCATAGCTGATAATATTCAGCTTTATCCCGAAGAGCTTTATGAAAAAGGAATGAAGGTGGTCAGTGCGACCACGGTTCGCAATCATCCTCTGGCGATTCCGCCTCAGGTCAAGAGCTTGAACTATCTCAATAACATCCTGGCCAAGATTGAAGCGCTGGACAACGATGTGCCCGAAGCGATTATGTATAACCACGAGGGATATGTGGCCGAAGCGACAGGCGACAATGTTTTTATTGTTAGAGATGGTGTGATTTACACGCCTCCGGCTGAGGCCGGTTCACTGGAAGGAATAACGCGAGGTATCGTTATCAAGCTGGCCAAGGAAGAGGGCCTTGAGGTCGTTGAGAAAAATCTTACGAGATTTGATTTATATATTTGCGACGAATTCTTCCTCACCGGCACGGCTGCCGAGGTCATCGGTATTGTCGAGATTGACGGCAGGGTTATCGGTGACGGCAAGCCCGGGCCTGTTACACGCCTGCTGAGAAAAAAATTCTTTGAATACGCCCACGGTAAAAAGTTATGAGTGTTGAGTATTTGGTTTTTAGCTATAACTCAAAACTCAAAACTTAAAACTCAAGACTATGAGCACACGTACCGACATAACTGGTAGTATCCCACGGAGCGGGGTGCCCGCTTTTAGGCTTATCGATGACCAGCTAAGCCGGGTGAAAGAGCTGATCGATGAGCAATTGACCGTGCCTGCTGCTCCGGGTTCGGCCGCAGGGGCAAACTCATCGGCGCGCAAGCGGTGGGCGGGGGATATTAACCGATTGCTCGAATATGTCAGTAGTCGTAGCGGCAAGATGATTCGCCCTGGGCTGGTTTTGCTTGCCGGCCGCTGCTGTGGCAAAATCACAGATGAGCACATCCGTATTGCAGCGATTGTTGAGATGATTCACAATGCCACGTTGTTGCATGATGATGTTATAGACGAAGGGCAAAGACGACGGGGACAGCCGACGATAAATAGTCTTTGGGGTAATGAGTCCGCTGTGTTGTTAGGTGATTTTTTATTGAGCCGGGTTTTCAAAATATGTGCCGAGTTGGAACCGCAGGTAGCCGGGGTAATTGCTGCTGCCACGATTCGGATATGCGAAGGTGAGTTGAGGCAGATAGTTCAAAGGCAGAATTGGCAGTTAAGCGAATCGGAATATGTCGACATAATCACCGAAAAAAGTGCTGCCCTTTTTAGCAGCTGCTGTTATCTTGGCGGCCTTTTGGCGCAGGGGACCGAAACGCAGGGCCAGTCGTTGGCTGTTTTTGGTTTGAATGCCGGCATTGCGTTTCAAATTACCGACGATTTGCTCGACATAGTCGGTGATGAAAGCAAAACCGGCAAAACACTCGGCAGTGATGCTGATAAAAACAAGCTGACTTTGGCCGTAATACATTTGCTAAGAGCAGTGGACGAAAAAGAAAAAAATGCGGTTATAAATTCGTATCTCGAGAGAAAAAACGCACAATATGATAAGGATGCTCTGGTGGAGACGCTGAGCCGCTATGGCAGTTTGGAATATGCGCGCAACCGGGCCCAGGAGTTTGTTGCCGGAGCGGTGCGGGCGTTGGCCGGCTTGCAAGAAAGCGATGCTAAAAAAGCCTTGATTGAAACGGCAAGATTTATGGCCAGCAGGGCGGTTTAGCGTCGATTTGTTTGATGGGTTGGTGGTCTGGCTCCCGCGCGAATTAGGGGCCTCATCAGGCGCCGTATCGCGTAGGGGCAACCCTTCGTGGTTGCCCCTACATAGCAAAAAAGGCCGGGTTTTTAAGACCGGCCTTTTTACTGACATCGTAAGAAATTACGCAGTCATTTTAGAATTTGTACGACAGACCCAGGCCAATCCACCATTCGTCCGACTCATTAACCGTGTCATCCATTGATGCCTGATAGTAAAGTGCCGGGACAAAGGCGACGTTTTCGGTGAGGTCGAACTCTGTTGAGACGCCAAGAACAGCGTGTGACCAGTCTTGGTCTGCCCCGAGAACGCCATCGTTGTAGGTCATATCTGCAGATAGATGGAGGGTCTGTTCGGGGATTTCCGGCAGCGGGCCCGGTACCGTCAAGTCATAATCAAGTCCGACGACATGTAGCCACCCACCAACGGTACGGTCGATAAGTGAAAGGGCTTGATTCGAGAGGGCATTGCTTTCGGACGGCCACAGACAAATGATGGTATAGCTGGGGACGACGCCAAGGGGGCATATCTCCGGCAAGGAAAGCGATGCGAAGAATTCCTGCATATCCGCAACGTTGCTGGAATTATCCGGCAAGTTATAGTAGACCCAGCCCACCGTATAGTCAGTGGCGTAAGTTTCGCCTTCGAAGAGACTGTTGCCGTAGTATAAAGTCAAGTCCAGCCTCTCCAGATCTTGGAATGGGACACCCTCCACATTTCCGCTTTTGTTGGCCCTTGTGCTAAGAACATTCAAGCCAAATCCTGTGTCGTACAAGTCAAGGTCGATGCCCAATTGAAGTGCGCTGTGGTTATTCTCGAACCAGTCATAACCTCGCCAAATATAACTGCTTAAGAAGGTTAGGTCGACAGTTCCGCTCAACTCGCCTTCCTGGGCCTGGGCAAAGCCCGCTGCGCTCAACAAGATTACGGCAGCTAACAAAATTCCTTTCTTCATGTTCATCTCCTTCAAAAATCTCTCTACCTAAAACTTACTTCACACGCTACACAAAATTTTCTCTCCGATATAACGTTAAACCACCCACCTGCCACCTGGAGAGTTTATCGGTATGTGGCTACAAATCAAATGAAAAAAAAAGTTTTTTTTGGATTTTTTTGCGTGGGCTGTGGCGCCGAACCGGGGGCGAAAGGCTGGTATAAAAACCCTCAGAAATTAAATTTTCGACAGTTTTGCGTATCTCGCATATAATATGCTCGATGTGTGCAAACAAGGGCAATAAAACTCTGTTCAGCGGGTCTGAAGAGGTCAATATAGACTCGGCAGCGCCACTGGCGGTTCGGTTAAGGCCGAGAAAGCTCGATGAATTTATCGGACAAAGGCACTTTCTTGGGCCCGATAAGCTTCTGACAAGGATGCTCGAGGCCGACAAGCTCAGCAGTCTGATATTCTACGGCCCGCCCGGGGTCGGCAAAACCTCGCTGGCGGCAGTGATTACAAATTACACGAAGGCCAAATTTCACTATCTCAGTGCACCGGCGGCCAGCGTCAGGGATATTCGGCAGATAATCACTGCCGCCCGCGACAGACTCGCAGCCAGCGGGGCCAGGACCGTGCTTTTTATCGATGAAATTCATCGCTTCAACCGTGCTCAGCAGGATGTCCTGCTGGACGATGTCGAAGCGGGGGTCTTGATTCTCATAGGCGCAACTACTGAAAATCCGTTTTTTTCGATCATTTCGCCGTTGATTTCCCGCAGCACCGTGTTTCATTTTGAGCCGCTCAGCCAGGAAGACATTTTACAATTGCTAAAGACCGCGATTGAGGATACCGAGCGGGGGCTTGGTAAATTTGATATCGAGGCAGATGAAAAGACACTGAAATTCCTGGCTGTGATGAGTGACGGTGATGCCAGAAAGGCCCTGACAGCTCTTGAGATAGGCGTGTTATCGCAGGCTGCTCGAAGGCCCAGGGCAAAAATAAAATTTAATCTGGAAGTTGCGAAGGAGTCGATACAACAAAAGACGATTGACTACGACGGAACGGGCGATACGCACTATGATTTGGCAAGCGCCCTGCAGAAGAGTATGCGGGGCAGCGACCCTGATGCCACGGTCTATTGGCTTGCCCGGATGTTGGCGGGCGGCGAGGATACGCGTTTTATTGCCCGGCGGATTGCGGTTTGCGCGGCTGAGGACGTGGGAAATGCCGACCCAATGGCGACGGTTTTGGCAGCCGCAGCCGTTCAGATATCTGAGTTTGTGGGTTTGCCGGAAGCTCAGCTGGCACTGGCGCAGGCGGCGTTATATGTTGCTTGTGCACCAAAATCGAATGCTGTAGCTTCTGCTATTTGGCAAGCGGTGGCCGATGTAAAACAGCAGCCGACTAAACCGGTGCCGAAACATCTAAAGGATAGTCACTATCCGGCTGCAAAGAAATTGGGTTTCGGCGCTGACTACAAGTATCCGCATAATTTTAAGGATGGCTTCGTGCTGCAGGAATACCTTCCGGCGGCGATGAGGAAAAAATACTATATACCGAAAGACAGCGGATGTGAAAAAAATATTAAGCGTTATTTACAAAAGCTGCAAAGCCTGATACAAAGTAGTAAACTTGATGCTGGGGGGTAATCAAGGCCGGAAAGAGGAGTAGCTAAATGGACAAGGCCGAGTTGCGCCACAAGTTACAGAATTGCTTACTTGCCATACCCTCGGAGCAAAGGGACGAAAAAAGCCGAAAAGCATGCCAGAATTTGGTTTCGACATCGCAATTTCAAAGTGCATCAACGGTCATGATGTATTTGTCCCTGCTGCACGAGGTCGACACTTCCGAGGCTATACTTCACGCCTGGCAGCTCGGCAAGACAGTAGTGGTGCCGAAGATTTCCTGGCAGCAAAGGCATATGATAGCGGTGCAGATAAACTCATTGGAAACAGGTTTTTCGACGGGAGCTTCCGGTCTGCGAAATCCGATAGCAGGCCTGCCAATGCCGTTTGAAGAGATTGATTTGGTGGTTACGCCGGCGGTAGGATTCGATAGGAAAGGCAATCGGCTTGGCCGAGGCAGCTCCTATTACGACAGGTTTTTTGCTAACGAGGAACTTAAGGCTGCCAGATGCGGCTTTGCTTTTGCAGAGCAGATTGTTGAGTCGATACCGGTGACAGAGCTTGATGAGCCGGTAGATTTTTTGGTGACTGATGAGGGTGTAATATATTTTAAGGGACCCCGCAAGGCGGGAACCCAATAACCGGAAAGGAGAATAAAAATGGCTCGTTATCCTCGCAGCTCGCAAGGTAGGCGAAGAGATAGAACCCGAAGCTGGGCATATACCATTTTGGCTTTGCTTATTACTGCCGTGATAATTGCTTTTATTTATGGCCCTGGTCCTTTCGGCAGAAACAAAGGCGATACTGTTGAGATTCTACCTGAGGCCGATGTGCCGGAAGCGACCGAAACAGGATTGTATTCGGTTACCGAGCCGGAGCCACGGTTGGAGCCGGAGCCACAGTTGGAGACGGAGCCACGGTTAGAGCCGGAGCCACAGTTAGAGCCGGAGCCACAATTGGAGCCGGAGCCTGTGCTGGAACCGAATTTGCCAAAAATTGAGCTGGAACCGGCTGTTGAACCTAATCCCGAGGCGGCCAAGCTAATTGCCGAAGCCATGGCGGTGCTCGGCGAAAAGCCCAGCAGGATTATAGATGCACGTGAGAGGTTAAACGAGGCACTGCGAATACCCATGAGCGGCCAACAGCGAGCATTTGTGAAGGACCAGCTCTCCGAGCTTGCGGATCAATGGCTGTTTAGCAGACGATTTTTCCCCCAGGACAGGCTTTGTGAGAGTTTACAGGTCAAGCCGGGCGATCAACTCAGAAGAATCGGCGAGCGATATAAGGTGCCGTACGAGATTCTTATGGAGATTAACAATATCAGCCGTCCCGAAGGCCTGAGAGCGGGAGAGAGGATAAAGGTCATTAACGGCCCGTTCCATGCGAAGGTATATCTTTCAGCTTTTACGATGGATTTGTATCTTCAGAACACTTTCGTTCGAAGTTTTCCTGTGGGTCTGGGCAAGCCTGGTATGGAGACACCGACAGGACTTTGGCGTGTCAAAGAGGGGGGAAAGCTGATGAAGCCGGTCTGGACGGATCCAATTACTGGTAAAACATATTACCCTGAAGACCCGGATTATCCTTTAGGCTCGAGATGGATAGGACTGGACGGTATTGAGGGGGGGGCCGAAGGCAGGACCGGCTTTGCCATTCACGGCACAAAGGACCCAGACGAAATAGGGACCGCAGGTTCACAAGGGTGTATCCGCCTGCATAACGGTGATGTGATATTGGCCTATAAGTTGTTGGCGCCGATTCATTCCTTAGTCAGGGTCGAAGAATAAAATAAGGGATGTTTTTTGGCTGTATAGATGAATCAATAGACGGCTTCTTTATCTTTTGTTTCTGCGCGTTGAGTGTGTTTCTTTCCCAGAATACGCCCTGGTGGTATCCCTGAATTGTTGTATCAAGCTGGGCTAAGTGCAGGCGTTTTGCAGCGAGCAGGCAGTATTCTTTTTCGATTTCAACTCCGAGGAATCTGCGATTCAGCTTTTTAGCCGCTACGAGACTGCTTCCAACGCCCATAAAAGGGTCAAAAACCAAGTCGTTTTCATTTGTGCTTGCCAGAATTAATTTCGCTAACAGTTTTTCCGGTTTCTGTGTAGGGTGGTCGGTGTTCTCCGGCATCGACCAGAAGGGCACTGTAATATCGTTCCACAAATTTGACGGATGTGTCAGGCGGAATTGGCCGTCAGATGAAGCCTGCCAGTCTTTTGGTGCACCATTGGTATCAGTGTAAGGGGCCAGGACTTTGCGCTTGAGCTTTACGTCGGCTATATTGAATACATAATCATCTGAAACAGTGGCGAACCAAATATCTTCCGAAGCATTCTTCCAGTTTCTTTTTGCGCCCCTGCCTTTTTCCCTCTCCCAGGTGATCCGATTTCTTACCTTCAAGTGCTTTTCTAAAACAAGGTGGACTGCTGTTGACGAATGCCATTCAGAGCATACATAGACCGACGCGGTACTCTTAAGTGTCGGCAGCAACTTAACCAGCAGGTTCTCAAACCACTCGGCGTATTTTGCGATGCCCTTTTTCCTGAAGGTAGTCGAGTCGAAGGTCTTGGTAAGATTATAAGGCGGGTCCAATATCAGCAAATCAGCGAAGCTATTCGGCAAAAAACCAAGTACCTGGAAAATGTCCTGGTTTACTATTTTGTTTTCGATAGTATTTATATATGCAGCTTTGGAAATGCGAATCGGATTCTTGCTGTAAAATTCTTTTTCTGCCGGGCTGAGCGTTATCGTCCGATTTCTGTGTGCGCGAGCCTTATCCATATGTCCTCCGCAATTTCCCCTTTAAGTGGCATCATTTCTTCGCTATTGGATAATTCTTTCTACCCTCCCTGGAAAATGACCTTCATGCGGCATATATTTCTCTTCCTTCTTGTAGTACAGTTCGATAAATTAAGCCGATATTATCTTTATGCTTTTCTAAAACACTTGGTGTTGCCACTAAAATATCAAAAGGAACCCCTAACCCTCTAATTTGCCGATACAATAGTTGTGCAGTCCGTCGGCAATGAATACCTTCGGGCATCACTACCAGGACATCAATGTCGCTCTCTGCATCCGCTTTGTCTCGAGCAGATGAACCAAAAAGAATTATCTTTAGCGGATGTACAACTTCGACGATGCTTTGTACAAGTGGTTCAATCGCTTTAGAATTAGGCAGCATATCTAACCTCAATTTTACTCACCTGGCCATTTCAGTCAATTCTATGCGGATTCTTTTTTGGCTTTTCGTTTTGCTGTGAACAATTCGGTCTTTCCCTCGACGATGTCGCGGGTAATGACATATTTTGCGGGCTTGGACTCTTCCGGCAGTCGATACATTAAGTCAACCATCAGCTCTTCAGCAATCGAGCGCAATGCCCTGGCGCCCGTGTCCCGCGTGAGGGCTTTTTGGGCCAGCGCATGTAAGGCATCGTCCGTAAATTTAAGCTCGGCGTTTTCCATCTCGAAGAATTTTTGATACTGCTTGCACAGGGCGTTTTTGGGCTTGGTTAGTATGTCCATAAGCGCATCTTCATCGAGAGCGCAGAGCGTGGTAATTACCGGGAGTCTGCCCACCATTTCAGGAATCATTCCATACTCGATGATGTCTTCCGGTATGACCTGCCCAATTATATCGCTGTACTCGGTTTTTTCGTCGGTTCTGCCGGACAGTTCCGAATTGAAGCCTATCATTTTTCTGCCGAGCCGCTTCTTGACGATATTTTCCAGACCCACAAAAGTTCCGCCGCATATAAAAAGTATCTGCGTGGTGTCGATTTGTATGTAGGATTGTTCCGGATGCTTTCTTCCGCCCTGCGGCGGGATGTTGGCGGTAGTTCCTTCGAGCATCTTTAACAAGGCCTGCTGGACGCCTTCTCCGGAGACGTCACGGGTGATTGAAACATTCTGATACGTTTTGCCGACCTTGTCTATTTCATCGATATAGACGATGCCTCGCTGTGCGGCTTCTATATCATAGTCAGCGGTCTGCAGCAGTCGCAGCAGGAAATTTTCAACATCTTCGCCGACGTACCCGGCCTCGGTAACAGTGGTTGCATCGCATATTGCGAACGGCACCTCCAATTTACGGGCAAGGGTGCGGGCAAGCAGCGTTTTACCTGAGCCGGTCGGGCCAATCAAAAGAACGTTGGATTTGTCTATCTCAATATCGCTGTCGTTACTATCGCTGTGCAGAAGCCGTTTATAGTGATTATGCACCGCAACTGAAAGATATCTTTTGGCGTGTTCCTGCCCGATTACATATTGGTCCAGATATTCTTTTATTTTTCTCGGCCTGGGCATCTCTTTTAGACCAACGCTGCTGCTGGTTTGTTTGCGGTTCTGCCGGATGATGTTGTGACACAGTTCGACGCATTCCGGGCAGATAAAGACCTTGTTCGGGCCCTCTATGAGCGTATCAGCCTGGCTCGCCGACCTGCCACAAAAGCTGCAGATTGCCTTAGGTTTTTTCGTGGTTGTTCGCTTGGCCATTATTGTCTTCCTGTTCTCAAATTAAATCCTGTTTTTCCCCACTTTGCATATTGTACGGCCTCACAGCTATTTATGCAAATTATTTAGCGACTTGAGTTGTTGTCTTTCGCGTAAGAGTCAGCTATTGCTTCTTTGCTCGAGACGTGCAACAGGCTTTGGCAAATTCAGCGCCCCTGCGTAGAGCTTCGGCGTTGACCGGCAATGTTTTATGATACCTTTTGGCAAGGACATCAGGTAAAGCCTGGGCCGCTGCATCGGGAGTAAGATGACCTCGCTTTTGCAAATACGCGCCAAGGGCCACCATGTTGGCGCTTTTAGGACTGCCCAATTCAACGGCTAATTCGTCGGCCGGCACCGTGATTATCT
Organism: Phycisphaerae bacterium; assembly: GCA_030619925.1. Lineage (GTDB taxonomy): Bacteria > Planctomycetota > Phycisphaerae > Sedimentisphaerales > Anaerobacaceae > JAUXAL01. The sequence continues at coordinate 30,647 of JAUXAL010000028.1, forward strand.
CGATTGAATCATCAAGTTGCGGCTCGGTGTCAATCAGGGAGCTATTCATTATTAACAGTCCGCCGGTTTTAAGACGGGGGGCGAATTTATTCAGCGAGGCCTTGTTCATTACAATCAGCGAATCGGGCCTGCCGACCACGGGGCAGGCGATAGGCTCATTTGCGAGAACAACCATACAATTGGCGGTTCCGCCGCGAACCTCGGCGCCGTAGGAGGGCATATAGGTTACCTCTTTGCCGGCCTCCATCGCAGTCTGGGCCAGCAATCTGCCGGTCAACATAATTCCCTGGCCGCCGAAGCCGGCAATGATAATCTCTTCGTAAAAGCCATTTGCCGTCATTTTCAACCCTTTAAGCGTCCCAGGGGGAAAACTTTTGTCATTTCTTTTTCGATCCATTCCATCGATTCAGCCGGGGTCATCCGCCAGTAAACCGGACAGGGTGAAAGCAGCTCAACAAGCGAGAAGCCTTGAGCGCCGCCCACTTGTAGCTCGAACGCATGTTTGATAGCTTTTTTGGTTTTGCGGATGCCAGCTGCGCCGCTGAGCGCGCAGCGCTCAACATAAATTGCGCCTGGCAATAGTGCCAATAATTCGGATACTTGCAGCGGAAAACCCTCGCCGGCGGCCTCTCGGCCCTGCGGCGTTGTTGCTGTTATCTGACCGAGAACGGTCGTCGGCGCCATCTGGCCGCCCGTCATTCCGAAGACGGCGTTGTTGATGAAAATAACTGTTATTTGTTCACCTCTGTGAGCGGCGTGGATGATCTCGGCAGTCCCAATCGCTGCCAGGTCGCCGTCGCCTTGATATGAAAATATTATTTTGTCCGGATTGGTCCTTTTCATACCCGTCGCGACAGCCGGTGCTCTGCCGTGCGCTACCTCTATCATATCGACATCAAGGTAATCATACGCTAACACCGCGCATCCTACGGGCGCTATGCCGATGGTGCGGTCGCGGATGTCCAGCTCATCGATCGTCTCGGCTATCAATCGATGAGCAATCCCGTGGCCGCATCCGGGACAATAATGCGTTGGGCAATCCTTAAAAGTAGGTGTTCGCGTAAATACTGTTTCCATTTTCTCAGCTTTTTGTTGGTATAGACAATTGTTTGATTTTGTCCAGAATCTCGTCGACGGTCGGCACGCCGCCGCCTGGTCGGCCATGAAGTAAGACCGGTGCTTTTCCGGCTACAGCCAGTTTTACGTCTTCGACCATCTGGCCATTGCTCATTTCCACGGTCAGAAAGATACGAAATTCGTCAGCGGCCTTGCTGATTTGCTCCGTGGGAAACGGCCAGAGGGTGATAGGACGTATCCAGCCGGCCTTGATTCGGTTTTCTCTGGCTTTGTTCACCGCGGCGCGCACGACTCTTGCTGCAACGCCGTAGGCGACCACTACGATTTCGGCATCGTCAACCTCATATTGTTCACAAAGCACTTCATTTTTTTGCACCTGCTCATACTTGGCCTGCAGCTTATTGTTGTGTTTTTCCAGCGATCCCTCAGGGAGCCATAATGAGCGGACGATGTTTTGCTCTCTGCCTTTGGCCCCGGTCAGAGCCCAATCTTTGGGTGGTAGTTCGCGGCCTGGTTTTTTCTCTAATACTATCGGCTCCATCATCTGGCCCAGGATGCCGTCGGCCAGGACGACAACGGTCATTCGATACTGGTCGGCCAGGTCAAATGCCAGCGGCATACAATCGACCAGCTCCTGTACGCTCGATGGTCCGAACACGATGGTTCTGTAATCACCGTGTCCGCCGCCGCGTGTGGCCTGGAAGTAATCACATTGTGATGGCCCAATGTTACCGAGACCCGGCCCGCCTCGCATTACATTGACAACCACCGCGGGCAGCTCAGCTCCCGCCAGATAGCTTATGCCCTCCTGCATCAGACTGATGCCGGGACTGGATGAGCTTGTCATAGTCCTTTTGCCCGTGGCTGAAGCTCCGAATACCATACTGATTGCGGCCAATTCGCTCTCGCTCTGCACGAAGACCCGGCCTTCCTCGGGCATTCTTCGGGACATATAGGCGGGGATTTCGTTTTGCGGTGTAATCGGATAGCCGAAATAAGCGTCGCAGCCGGCAATGATGGCCGCTTCGGCAAGGGCCTCATTGCCACACATTAGAACCCTTTCACTCACGTTTTCTCCTCGACTAAACGCGGCTTACCCTTTTTGCCTGGCTTGGCAACTATGTCGATTTTATTGGGCTGGTCCCGATACACCTCGATTATGGCCTCCGGACAGATGATGGCACACAAGCAGCAGCCTGTGCAATCGGTGTCGGCTGCTCCCTCGACTCCGCTCTCCACAGGACGCCTATCGGCGGGGACAGGCTGGGCTGGGAAGTAACCGTTCTTGTTGGATTTTTTGGAGATGACGATGCTGCTCTTCGGGCATACTACTACACACAGGCCGCAGCCTTTGCACCGTTCGGTATCGATGATTATTTTGCCAGCCATTTTTCGTATTGCGTATTGCGTTCGGCGATTCACAAGCGACGAACGACGAGACACGAGTTTAAGCTGCCGTATTCTAACAAGGCTGGATGTTTCTGTAAAGTGAAAATGTAATTAGTTCGTATCTCGTATTGCGTCTATTTTTTGCGATATGCATCTGCGATAAATAATCCGGATATTCGCCCTTGGCATCGGAACACAATTCGAGTATAGTCTCTTCAAGGACTTGGTTTCAATGAGGTTGTGTGGGGGGAATCTTAATTTTTTTGGAGGTCCAATTTAATGCAGGACGAAATCTTTGCAGGAAGGCTAAAAAACTGGAAATCAGAAGGCAAGCTGACCGCTTTTAACCTCGCCTGTGTCGCTGAAGCACTTGATACGGTTAAGAGGTTGAGCGACCAGAACATCGGCGGCGAAACGGTCGAAAAAAGGCTCGGCGAGTACAAAAGCTGGGACCCCGACATCCTCAAAGTCGATAAGGACGTTGAGAACGGCTATTGGAAGCGCCTCGAAGAGTCAGGCACACCCTTTACGTTTCTCTCCGAAGAGGCCGGCGAAGTTGAGATAAATCCCGAGGCAAAAGCGGAAAAGCACTTTGTCGTCTGTGACCCTTTTGACGGCAGCTACCTTTTCAAGCACGGAATACCCGCTTTCTGGTATAGCTCATTGGCCTTGTATAACGCTGATTTGAAACCCGTATGCTGCGCCGTTGGTGACTGTTTCCCGCGGGTAATCGCCTTCGCAAACGAGCAGGGGGCTTTTATTGCCGAGCTCGATGGAGACCAGCTGCTTCACAGGGTAAAATTGGACAAACAGTATCGTGAGTCTATGGGCCGGCCTGATGTTACCAAAATGGCCGGTGCCAGCATCGAATCATACGCTATGAAGCCCGCGAAATTCCTTATGCCGCTGGTTGACGAGTATCGCGATTTGTTAAAACCATTCAAATTTATCAATCCCAACGGCGGCCCGTACGGATTTGTTGATGTCGCCGAGGGTAAGATAGACTGCTATTTCGCTCGCCAGCAGCCCTTCGTTGACGTATTCTCGGGAATTTATATCGCCCAGCAGGCCGGCGCGGTCGTAACCGATTTCGACGGTAATGACGTTGAATTCGTCGCCGAGGAACAGACCGTCTGGGATGTGGTCGCCACAACTAATCAGACCCTGCACGAGCAGGTCCTTTCCGCAATAGCCGACTGCAGAAGACAGAAGACAGACTTCTGAAATCAGGATTTGAGAGGAACGACAAAATGGCAGATGAAGTGATAAAGCTGCAAGACTTAAACAAAGAAGACGTTCCTGCCGACCTTCGGGCAGAGACGTATTTTGACTTTGATGCTCACCGGTTCGAACACCAGGTGCTTCTTGAACAGACTGATTCTGTTTATGCAGCGATACTCGGTATCGACGAATACGCTACAAAATGGCTCGCTGATACAATCGCCAAGAAGCGTTCGGCTGCGAGGGCCTTCAATAACAAAGCGCCAAAGCCGGCCCACACTATCGGTAATTTCGAAGTGCTGCTTGAAGACGGTGCGGTCTTTGAACCGGCCCGGATTATCGGCAGTCCCAAAGCCGACGTATCGTATAGTATCTACGTCGGCAAAGACGCAAGGGTCATCGGCACCGACATCTACCTTGAAAAGGGCAATATATATATCGGCGCCGAAACCACCGTTGAACCCGGGGTTGGCATCAAAGGCCCGGTCATCGTCGGTGGAAAAACCGAAATACGCCAGGGCGCTTACCTCCGCGGCGACTGCATTATCGGCAATGGCTGTACAATCCGCGGCGAAATAAAAAATTGTGTCCTGATGGATAAGGCCAACTTCCCCCATCCATCTTATCTCGGCGATTCACTCTGCGGCTATATGACGCATTTCGGCAACCAGGCAACGACTGCAAACCTCGGTATTTTTGCGGGCCTGGTGGAAACACATAAGCGAAAACCTCTGGTCATTCGCTGCAATGGAAGGGCTTATGACATCGGCAATCCCAAAATGGGAATCTGTATGGGCGACTTCAGCCAGGTCGGATGCAGCTGTGTTTCCGACCCGGGTACATTCTTGAAACCATACACCATCACGTATTCGCTGGCCCGGATTTCAAAAGGCTTCTACGGCCCTAATGAAATACTAAAGAACAAGCCGCTTGAGCATGGTATCATAGAGCGAAGTCCTTACAGGCCGCCGCCGTAGCGGTTAGTGGGTGGTGAGCAGTGAGTAGCCAGCTCACCAATTAACCAAACTAAGATGATGAAAGCAGTTCTGCTCAAAAATGGCTTTCTGGTAACGCCGCAGCAGGTGATGCGCAGGGATATTGCCCTGCGCAACGGCAGGATTGAGTTTATCAGCGGACAAATGGCCTTTGATGATGTTATCGACATCTTCGGCAAATATGTCGTGCCCGGATTTGTTGATATTCATTTTCACGGTTACAATCTGTTTGAATTTACTGTCGGTCTGTACGAGGCCAAGACCAACACCTACGACAACAGCAAGGCGGCTTATGAGCAGGGTTTTGATATGCTAAGCAGGAAACTCGCTGAGTTTGGGGTGACCGGCTTTTATTTGTCGACCTGGGCTGCCTCAATTGAAACCTTGAAGCTCTGTTACGGCCGGCTCGCTGACTATCTGAGCAAAGCGAACGATACTTCAGCCGGGGCCAGGCTGTTAGGGGGTGGGCTGGAGGGTACGTTTATCAACCCGGATATGGCCGGGGCTATGAATCCCGAGATGGTGTTGGAGCCGACGCCACATGTTTTCGAACGCATCGAGGACCGCGGCACCATCAAACTGGTCAACGTTGTCCCCGATGCCGGCTGCAAAAGCTGCGAACTAACCAAATATCTTACCGATAAGGGTATTGTCGTCGGGGCCGGCCACACCAACGCAACCTGCAACCAGGTAGCCGATGCCATCAAAGCGGGGCTTAAATACAGTATTCACTTTACCAACGGCCCGACCGGCGGCTCGTATAAACCGTTCGACGGCGGCGGCGCTATCGAAGCGGTGCTGCAATTCGATGAGCTTTACGCCGAGCAAATCTGCGACGGTTTCCATGTCAATCCCGCCTATGTCCGCGATATTGTAAAACGCAAGGGCGTAGACAAAATTGTGGGAGTGACTGACTGCACGTTTGTCGCCGGTTCAGACCTGAAGGAATTCTCCGTCTCCGGTGTACCTGGTGCGGTCAGTGATGATGGCGGCTACTTTCGTGTAGTCGGCAAGGCAAACACGCTGTTCAGTAGCAATTTGACGATGAACCGCGGATTTGCCAACCTGCTCAATTGGCTTACCACAGATATGCAGGGCATCTGGAACCGCCGGCACGAGGCGATGGAGCTGGAAGAAGCCCTGGTGGCAACGGCAAAGATGTTCTCTACCAATGCGTGTAAGCTAACCGGCCTGGAAGCCGAAGGCTGCGGCTCGGTCGTTGACGGAGCAAAGGCTGATTTGTGCGTGCTTGATGTCACCGGCTCGCCGGGCAATTACAAGGTAACCGTCGCCTCGACTATAATCAACGGCAATACGGCGTACTCAGCCGGGTAAAGATTATTATTTGCTTGTATATTGAACAACGTAAAAGCATCTTGGAGGACGAAGACCCATGGCTGTTGAGATTGATGGCCAGCGGCCGGTCAGCAGTTGGATTGAGCTGGTCAAGGATACAAGCAGTGCATTTCACAACGGGTTGAACCAAATCTACGGCAATAACGATGATATGAAAACCGAAGCGGCTCAAATGTGTTTGCGCACACTTGAGGCGTTTGCTAAGGCATACGGGGCAGACCGTAGCGTCATCATAGTACGCTCAATCGGTCGTGTTAACCTGGTGGGTACTCACATTGACCACCGCGGCGGGTCGGTCAACCCAATCGGCGTCAAGCAAATGTGGCTGGTAGTCGAGCCGCGTGATGATGACAGGGTGCTGACAAAAAACGTCGAGGCGGACCACTTTCCCGATGAGCAGTTCCGCATCAGCCGGTCTCTGCCGGCTGGGAAGAAAATCCGGAACTGGGACGCCTGGTGCCACGATGAGTTTGCAAAACGCAAGCACGATTCATCGGGGGTCCCAGCCACCTGGTCGAATTATATCCGCGCCGCGGTGCTGTACTTTCAGCATCTCAACACGAAAGACGATGGTACCTTCGCACGGACGATTAGGGGGATGAATATGATGTTTTATGGCAATATCCCCAGAGCGGCGGGGCTTAGTTCGTCATCGGCATTGGTTATGCTTGCAGCAGAAGCAACAATACGGATAAACGCTCTTGAGGTCGAACCCGCTGATTTGATTGAGCACGCAGGTTTCGCCGAGTGGTATGTGGGCACCCGTGGCGGATGCAGCGACCACGCCGCGATCGCATGGAGCAAACCCAATATGCTCCTCCATATCACCGCCTTTCCAGTGACAGTAGATAGTATCCCGTTTCCGGCCGGCTACAGCATCGTCTTGGCCAACAGCCTCATCGAGGCAAAGAAGCAAACCGGCGCCCGCAATACCTTTAACAGTCGTGTCGCAGCCTATGTGTTCGGCCTGATGATGATACGTAAGAACTTTCCACAGTACGCTGACAAACTTGAACACTTTCGCGATGTCAATCCAGAGAAACTTGGCATAGACCAGGCCCGGATTTATCGAATAGTAAAATCACTGCCCGATTCTGCCGGCCGTGCGGACATCTTAAAACTCCTTCCGGAACACAAGCAGGAAATTCGTCATGTGTTTAGAAGTCACGACGAACCCGAACAGGGCTACCACATCAGGCAGATATGTCTATATGGGATAGCTGAGTGTATTCGTGCTGACATGGTTCCGCAGGCTCTGCGAGCGGGTGACATGAAAACTTTCGGCGAGCTGCTCTGTATCTCTCACGATGGCGACCGTGTGACAAAGCTGGTTGATGGAAAACGCGTACCAACCGACAACAGTTATCCGGCTGCAAGGCTCGATGTTTTGATAGACGATTTGGAATCAGGTGTCCCGCAGCGTGTGAGCCGGGCCAGCCTGTGGCGCCAAAGCGGCGGCTATAATGTCAGCCTGCCGGAGATAGATATGCTCGTCGATATTGCCATGGCAACGCCGGGCGTTGTCGGTGCAGGCCTTGTCGGCGCCGGCATGGGCGGCTGTATCGTGGTCGTCGTCGAAGATAAACATGCCCGCCGGGTCATTGAAAACATGGCTGAACAATACTATCGCCCACGCAACCTACCGGTAGAAGCCCAGGTCGTCACCCCCGTGGGTGGTTTGTGTACGATGGATGTGTAATTGGTTAAATCGTCGCTTGTCGCTCGATAATCAATAATAAGTTAAAGCGACTCTTTTACCGCTTCGCGAATTACCTCGCAACCTTCCTTGACCGCTTCTTCGCTAATGCACAATGGCGGCGCTATCTTAACGCAGCCTCCGCCCACACCCACGGGCGCAAACATCAGCAGGCCTTTGCGGAAACAAAGATTGCCCACATTCCAGGCCAGCTCGTAGTCCGGGTCTTTACCGCCCTTTTTGACCATCAGCAGCCCGGCGACAAGGCCCGCTGCCGGCGCAAAACCGATTCTCTCGGAAAACTCGCCCTTTATTAGCTGCAGATGCTCCTTGAGGACCAGCCCAACCTTTGCCGAGTTCTCAACCAGCTTTTCCTTCTCGATAACTTCGATACTTGCCAGTGCAGCCGCACAGCAGATAGGATTGCCCGAGTGAGTGCTGGTCATCTCATTGGGCCCGTATAAATTCATCACTCTTTCGGCGCCGATTACTGCGCTGATTGGCAATGAGCTGCTGACTCCTTTGCCGATACAGAACAAGTCCGGCAGCACATCATACAGCTCAAAGCCCCACATAGTTCCGCATCTGCCGAAACCTGCCTGAATCTCATCGAAACAGAGCAGAGCGCCATACTTGTCACACCATTTTCTCAGGTCCTTCGCATATTGTTTGGGCATAAAGTTAGGCCCGGCCCCCTGATATGTTTCGCTTATTACGCCGGCCACATTGTCCGGCTCGACTCCAAGCCGCCCAAGGGTCCTCTCGAACAGCTCGAAGCTGGTGTCTTGGCAGCGGAATCCATCGGGAAACGGCACCTGAACTATCTCAGGGTCGAGATTTTTTATCCACGCTTCGCCGCCACCCAAGCTTCCCATCTGCTGGGCGCCGAGGGTCCTGCCGTGAAAGGAATTTTCAAATGAAACAATGATGCTCTTATCGTCTGTGCCGGTCTTTCGTCCATATGTACGCATTAGCTTTAGGGCGCACTCTGTGGTTTCTGCGCCGGTACTAAGCACGAACACTTTATTCAGGCCTTGCGGTGCAAGTGAAATCAGCTTCTGCGTAAGCTTGACCCTCGCTTCATTCGGGAAACAGTAGGTAGTAAGCAGCGGACGGGAGGCCTGCTTGGTGATTGCCTCAACAATACTCTTATGGCCATGACCGGCATTGGTAATGAGTACACCCGATGAAAAATCAAGCCACATGTTGCCGTAAGCATCGTAAACATTTACTCCCTCAGCGCGGTCCCAGATTACCGGCGGCTGACCTCGCATACTAAGGGGTTCGGCCTCACGAAGCTTCTCAATCTCTTTTATTGTCGCAGAATTTGGAACAGGCCCCGAGAGTTTGCGAAACTTCGTTGATACAGGTTTTACTTCAGTTGAGATAAGTGGAAATTCCTTTGCCATTTTCTTTTCTCTTTTTTTTGTCCCTAAGAACTGCGATATGTGACGTTAGCCGGCTTGGTTTTCGACCTCCAGCTCGATTGCCGAAACAGAAGCAGGAGGAAATGTCCAATTGCTACCATTCAGCTGTTTGACCTTGGGAACGAGGGGATCCGGCATAGCTGAGATAACCTCAAATTCCGGATCTGTAGCCATTTCGTAGACCTTTCCGGATTGGATTTTGTGACCCTCCACGCCAAGATCAACTGTAATAGACCTTAACCTCTTCGTGTTGATCACATGTAGTATGATAGTGTTGTCTCGCCGATTGGCGGCCACATCCAAGCCATCAGGCACACGCTGGACCTGGACGAAGCTGCTGCCCATGTGTTCGCGGTAAAACTTCATGACCTTGGCAACAGGCATCAAGAATGACTTGCCCCTCGGGACTGGGATCATCACCGCATTCACCTGCCATCGTGTTCCACAGAAATCTGCGAGGGTACCAATCTTGAGCAGTTCACCGTAGCGGAGGTGTACATTCATGAACCTGGCGTAGGACACACCCGCCGCCCAAGATGAAAGCACTTCACACCGATTCCTACCGGGCAGGGCGAAATGACACTCGGTCAGGGCGAGGGGAATACCCAGACCTTTGACTTGCTCGCACGCATTTTTGATCTTCTGCTCATGGGCCTCATATGCCTTCATAAGGTGTGCCCACGTGCGGGCCGGGTCCTTGCGGTATTCTGTACCCTGAAGTGGCGAGTCCTTTTGTCCCCTGTCCGGGCGGAACATGTGGTGTATGGCGATATATCGCAGGTGTTCTCCCGCCACCTCTATCATGCGTCTAGCCCACCCACTGTCACCCCATCCAATGATCTTGATGGACGGATCTGCCTTTCTCATGGATTTGGCAAACTCGACAGTCTTGGCCGCAGCAGTTTCGCAATCGAAGCCCTTCTTACTATAGGAAGTCTCGTTTCCTATCTGCCAGAAGGGAATCCGCAATGGGTCTTTGTGGCCATGTGATAACCGCAGTTGGTTCGTGGGGTTGTTACAGTAATCCACCCATTCGCGGGCTTCTTGGGCATCCCCGCATCGTACGCTGCCAAATGGATCTTTTGTCCAACGCTTACGTCCATCGGATTCAAAATTTACGCACATCAGCGGGTCCGCCTTGACCTGGCGGCAGAAATCCACGAACTCTGCAGTCCCTACCTGATTGGTTTCGATTCCGCCCCAGAGGAGATTGATCATCGGCTTTCGTTTATCACGCGGCCCCACCGCTTCTTTCCACTTATAGTAGGAACTGAAACACCCTCCCCAGCGAATCATCGTGGGAGCCAAATCCCGAGTGACCTGAACAACGTCGGGACGCCAGCGATTTGTCCTGAAATCCCAGGCTGCGGCTACAGATCCGTCTGTTGTGCCAAGAGGCTCCATAAATTGCATATACAAATATGGTGACAAATCGAATCTTGGTCGAGGGTCAACAGTCAACAATTGCTTCTTTGCCCCGGTCTTTCCAGTAGTATTATCTATCGAACTGACCATTGCCGCTGCCCCCACGCCCACAGCTTTAAGAAAATCGCGACGAGTTTTATCTGGTGCACTCATATTTGTCTCTTTTCTTGTCCCTTAGTTCCTGTTGTGTTGATAAGTATGTTTTTTGCCCAGGACATCCATATTGCGTGGCAACAGCTTTAATACTTACAGAAATCGACGCCTGCGTTTTCGCCGTAGGTTATTTCAACCTCTCTGCCGCCGTTTAGGATTGACAGCCGGGCCGCCTCGGTAACCAGTTCATTGTACGAGCTGTTTGCAGGCGTTGCCATGATACCTTCATTATCAAATTGCTTAATCAGCTTCTGTCTGCCGGCCACAGCCTGTTTGTGGTCGACGCCGGCAGATACATCAATGCACTTGCAGATATTCTTTACTATGTATTCAATCGAACGATACCCGTATCCGACCGGTGTCAGCCCTTCGCCGCCAAGCTCGACATACTTGAAATAATCCGGACTCGGCTCAGAATAGTATGTGTCACCGGGCTCGCCGCCCTTTTCAATATAGCAATGCTCGATACCGCGGTACTGGTCGTTGTGTACGAGCATGCCGCTTTTGTCCTGGCCTCGGCAGTACATACGGATGCCCTGAAAATTGCCGCCGGGCCCCTCGTCCGGATAACCCATTATGTTTGTAACATGCAGGCACGCATCGTTTTCCCAGATGATACGGGCATCGGTCCACAGGTAACCGGTTTTGCCGTTGGGGTATGTATCTTTTATGCCGTAAACAGATACCGCCCTGGGCAGCAGTCCTGTGATAAAATGCACCTGGTCGACGTAATGACAGCCAACGTAAGTAAACATATCGGAATTTTCTACGGTGCACCAGTTCTGGAAATTCGAATGTCGATAGTAGTAGGGCTCATTCATTTCAGCATGGCCGATGCGAAATTCCCCAAATTTGCCTTCTCTGTAGAGCCGGCGAGCCATCAACGCCCGGTCGTCGAGCCGCTTATGATACTCCACGCCTACGATAAGGGCCTTGTCATAGGCGGTTTTTTCGATTTCAACGGCCTGCGAATATTTTAACACCAGCGGCTTCACACAGCATATGTGCTGGTCGGCGGCAAGGGCGGCCTGTATGACCGGATAATGCAGCTGGTCCGGCACTGCAACGACCACGATACTACCTTTGGGCATCTTCTCGATTACTTCGGTGAATAGGTCGGGGAAGTCCTGCTGTGGGTCGGTATCCACGGAAGGATACGCCGTGAAGCTGTGACCGGGAAATGCCTTTTTGAGCGTCTCGTCCTGCGCCAAGGTCTTCAGCGGGGCGCTGTTCAATGCGCACACACTGACCTCACCAATAATACCCAGGCGCTGAAGTTGATAGACCGAAGGCAGAATCTGCACCTGCGTTATCATCCCGCCGCCGATAATACAAACCTGAGGTTTATTACTCATCGAGCTCTATCCGAATCACAGAATAAACAGAATTAGCGTAAGCTCTCTCTGGTCCAGCTTTGTAACCGTCTTGGAGCTAATAATTAGCACCGGCCTGCCTGTTTGTCAAACCTAATTCTTAACTTGATTATTGTGCTCCCATTTTGTAAAAAGATGGTAAAATGTTAATCCAGTCAGAGAAAATGGAGGTGAATAATGCCGAATATGTGTAAGTGGGTTCCCATTTTGCGAAAAAATTGCAAAATGGGGTCCCGGTTTTTGGTCTTGGTGACTGTCCTGGCCTGCTGGTATGCCGCCTGGGCACCGGCTGAGGAGGTCATTATAGATTCTTCTGCGGTCCTGGAGACACTTGATAAGAGTCACCCCCGATTGATGTTGAAGGACAAAGACCTCGAAAGTCTGAAAAAACTGTATGCGAAAGACAAGGTTCTGCAGAAGTGTTTGAAGGATGTCTTGGAGCAGGCGGATGCCGACGCTGAAAAGCCGATGCTTACTTACAGGAAGATTGGGCCGCGTCTTCTTCGTGTCAGCAGAGCATGCCTGCACCGGATTTACGCCCTCGGCCTTGCCTGGCGATGGACGGGTGACCGGAAGTATGCCGGAAAAGCTGTGGACAACATGCTGGCCGTCTGCGCGTTCAAGGACTGGAACCCCTCCCACTTCCTCGACACCGCCGAAATGTCACATGCCGTCGGCCTCGGGTATGACTGGCTCTATTCGTATCTCGATGCCACAACACGCCGGAAGATCAAGGCCGGCTTAATCAAGAACGGGATGAAACCGGGCATCGCAGCCTATTCCGGCAGAGGTGCCGGCTGGACAAGAACGGAGTTTAACTGGAACCAGGTGTGTAATGGTGGGCTGTTGGTCGGAGCGCTTGCGATTGCAGAAACCGACCCTGAGTATGCCGAGCAGATTGTCCCCGCTGCGGTTCGGTCGCTTCCGCGTGCGCTGAAGACCTACGGGCCTGATGGTGCGTGGGGTGAAGGGCCTGGTTACTGGCACTATGCCAGCCGATATACCGCCTACGGCCTGACGGCCCTGGAAACGGCCCTCGGCAAAGACTTCGGGCTCTTGCAAATCAAAGGACTGGCCGAAGCGGCAAATTTCCCGATATATATGACCGGCCCGACTGGAATGTACCTGAATTTGGCCGACAGCGGAGAAAGGAATTCGAGAAAGACAT
>JAUXAL010000111.1 GCA_030619925.1 Phycisphaerae bacterium
GATGAACCTCCGCAATATGATGGCGACCATCAATATGGTCCTGGGGTTCCGGGGATGAGGATTTTCTGCCTCGACCGGCACAACGGGTTCATAAACGGGCTTTTCCTGGATTTCTCTGTCAGGAAGATTGGACTTAAGGAGTTGTGGAAGTTGAAGTGGCATCGACAGTTCGACACAAGTGGGTGGTCGGGCGGCTGGCCGGAGTGGATGAAGGATTTCAAAGACTACTGAGATTGACCGTCGTATAAAAAGGCGAGGCAGGGAGCCGGTGCGTCTTCGAGCCGAATAAAATGGGGCACTGTTCTCGTCATATTTATTTCGTTAGTTAGTAAATAAATCGAAGATGTTTCCGAGCATGCTGGACGTTGCCCTGTAGATTTCGGTGTACTGGCACCTTGTGCATATTACGGTTGTAAAGCGTTTCGACTGCACATCGAATATTTTGCTCAGGAATCCGCCGGCAGCACGAAATTCACCGACTTCACATTGAGTGTTTCCGCATTTCGGGCAGGTGTAATTAAACTCCTGCATAATTTTACCTCCTTACTGCACGAGCAGCAGTGTTAGAGTCATATAGATTGCGACGCTTATTGAATCATTTGCGGTTGTAACCAGTGGGCCGGAACTTATAGCTGGGTCTATGCCGATTCGGCGGAATAAAAACGGCAAAAATAAGCCAAGCGTCGTGGCGACCATTATCGCTGAGAACATTCCGGTCGTGAAGGCCAAGACGATTCGGAAGTGCTCGACAGAATCACCGGGATTGCCGAGTAGCTGCGGCAAAAACGCGCAGATAAAACCGCCAATTATCCCGCAGCAAAGAGCTACAAGCAAAGCAACACGGACTTCACGCATAAAGACCTGGCTTAATCTTTGCGCCGCCAGGTGCCCTGTAGCCAGGCCGCACACCACGATTGCAGAAGTTTGCAGGCCTGCGTTACCACTGATAGCGGCAATCATCGGAACAAACGCCACCGCAGCAACATATACTACCGAGTTATGACCTTTGAAAAACATCAGCACCAGGACTGTTATGCCGGTTCCGATTAAGCAGAAAGAAAGCCACGTCATCCTCACACGCGCAGCGTGGACGACCGAAACATCATCAAGCTCATCGGCATCGGTACCGGCCATCGCGTATAAGTCTTCTGCAGCTTCTTCCTCCGCGACTTCGATGATACGGTCGGCGGTGATTCGGCCTATGAGTTTATGGTTTTTGTTGAGAACCGGCACAACAATCAGGTCATTTTTGCTGAATATATTTCGGACTTCCTCCTGGTCGGCATCGGTGGTAACGTAAATGGTGTCCGGGTCTATTAAATCATTTATCTTTGTGTTTTCGGGTGCGGTTACCAGCAGCCGAAGGCGGACATCTCCAAGGAATCGGCCTGTCTTGTCCACAACATAGACAGAAAAGAAATCCTCATCAGTCTCGGCGGCACGGATTTTATTGATAGCTTCAGCGATGGTGGCGTCCTCGGGTACACTTATTACGACCGGGTCCATAATCCCACCGGCCGAGTCTTCGGAGTAGCTCATCAGCTCTTTAATCTCGGCCGATTCAACCGGAGGAATGCTTTTGAGCAGCTCAGCCCTTTCTTCTTCGGGCAGTTCTGAAAGGACATCGGCGGCATCGTCAGGGTCGAGGTGTGAAACGAGGCTGGTCAGCTCCTCGTCGCCGAAAAGCTCGAACAGTTCTGCTCTGGTGGCTTCATCGACCTTTTCCAAAACCTCGGCCGACGTCGGCTTGTCCAGCACATCGAATACAGTGCGTCTTTGCTCATTGTCCAGAAGCTCCACGACTTCGGCAATATTGCTGCTTCTCTGGCTGCTGAGCAGTTCGCCCAGGGCCGACATGTCCCCGGATTCGAGTAAAGGCTCAATCTGTTGCAGTAATTGTTTTCGTTCGTCTGCCATTAAATCGCGCCCGTTTTTCTTTATTATGTTGTTCGTATCATATTCGAGATACGATTCGCGAGATACGAATTCACCCACCTGCCGGATAAGATAACGCAATCTTTTCTGTTGGGCAACAATTTTACTTAAAACTTACCACTTTTAATCTATCATGCCGGGCAGTGGCTTTGCTGCCGGTCAAAATGACAATTGACAAACGGCAACGAAACGCGTTATCTTACAGCAAATACGAACCCCGTGAGCTAAAGTTATAAGTGAGCTAAAGTGAGCTAAAGTTATAAGTGAGCTAAAGTGAGGTAAAGTCAAGAAAACAAATAACTTTAGGCACTTTACACTTTAGGCACTTTACACTTTAGGCACTTTACACTTTAGGCACTTTACACTTTAATGCTTTGGTGGCAGAAAAAGTTTTACGATGTTTAAGATAAGACATTTTATCCAATAAAGCTGGATGCGAATGTGTGGTTCAATCAAAGAAAGTGTTGGCGCTGACAGGATGCCGTGAAGTCCTGGTTTATGAGGAGTCAAATCGTGAGTGATTTAATAAACCGACGACAGTTTTTAGGGGCAGGTGCAGCCGGAGCGGGGGCGATGCTCCTGGGCACACAGTCAGGCGGTCGGTCTGTGGTGGCTGGCGAGCGTGGAGAATGGCCGCTCAAGTTGCCCCCTGTGAAAATCTACAAGGTTTACGTTGGCAGGACCGGCGGAATTTACCTGTCCAGGCCGACCGAAGAAATCGACAGGTTCGAGAAATACCTTGCCGGGGTAGAGCGAAGACTCGGCGATGTAAAGTTCGTCGGCGGCGAGCTGGTGCCGCCGGCCGACGTGGCCAAGGTGGTTGCCAAACTGGAAAATGCCGACGGCGTCCTGTTGTTTCATCTTTCCGGGCATGGGGGAGGTGCGCCGGCACAGGCCATGGGCCGGATTGTGGACGCGGGACTGCCCACAGCGGTGTTCTCGCAGCCGTTCAGCGGGCACGGCTGGATGTATTTTCCGCAGTGGCAGAAGGCTGGCAGGAAGGTCGTGCTGCTGCCAACGAGCCACTGGGGCGAGCTTGACCAGGTTGTTGCCCTGATGCGCGTGGCGCCGCGGCTCAGGCAAACGCGCATCGTCGTCGTGCGCGGGCCCCGGGGGACAGCCGCGGCCTGCTCTGCTAAGCAGGTCAAGGAACGGTTGGGGGTCGAGCTGATCCCGATTACTGTCGAGGAAACCGTCAAGGCCCACCAGGCGGTCGATCTCAAAGCCGCCCAGATCGAGGCCGAGCAATACTGGCTAAGCAAGGCCAAGAAGATAGTCGAGCCCTCCACCGAAGAGGTCATCAGCTCGGCGCGCTTCTACCTGGCTATGAAGGACCTCATGATCAAGAAGGGGGCACAGGCCATCACGAGTTCCGGCTGCATGGGGCGGCCGGCCAAGGGCTGCCTGACATTCAGCAAGCTCAACGACCTCGGACTGGTCGGGGCCTGTGAGGGAGATATGGACTCGACGCTGACAATGCTGATATTCGGCTATGCGTTCGGAGTACCCGGTTTCATCAGTGACCCGGTATTCGATACCGCCAGCAATGCGCTGATTCACTTTCACTGCACTTCGGCAACGAAGATGGACGGCCCCGCCGGCAAGCGTTTACCTTTTACCATTCGGACGCAGAGTGACAGCGAGAGAGGGGTGTCGCTGGATGTGGAGATGCCCATCGGACAGGTTGTCACCTGTGCGAAGTTCATCAATCTCGACACGATGCTTATCTCCACCGGCAAGATATTCAAGGTCACCCACGACGAGCTCGGCTGCCGCACCCAGTTTTGGACCGAGGTGGCTGACGCTCGCAAGATGTTCCATAACTGGGGCGCCGGCATACTTAAAGGCAATACGATGACACTGCTTCACCGCGTGGTTTTCTTTGGCGACCATCTGCAAAACATCAAAAATCTGGGCATTCTGATGGGATTTAGGGTCGTCGAGGAATGATGAGTGCGTGACTGTGCCTACTGCCTCGGGAAGAAGGCAAGACGCTACAGAAATCTAATGGTTTGTGACATATGATTTAAAGAATTGCCATTCCGCACTTGATGCGGAATCCATACCTTCGATACATCTGGATTCCTGCTTTCGCAGGAATGACAGATTGTATTATATAAAATTATGGCGCCGAGAATCCTGCTTGTAAATCCGCCGATATATGACTTTACTGCGTATGATTTCTGGCTTAAACCCTATGGCCTGCTTAGCATAGCAGGGTATATGCGCGGCGAGGCTGACTTTAAGCTCTTCGACTATCTCGACCGATTGGCCCCTTTTGTAGCGAAGCAAAACAAGCTCAAATCCGACCAATGGGGTCGCGGCCGATTTTACTGCGAGCAAGTCCCGAATCCTGCGTGCCTGGAAGCAATTCCGAGATACTTCCGGCGATTTGGCTTGCCCCGCAGTATGTTCAAGGATTTTCTTACGCGAGAGAGGCCGTTCGATTTTGTCCTTATTCAGACGACAATGACTTACTGGTATAAAGGCATCGAGGAAGTTATTGAAGATATTCGTGGGCTTTGGCCGCAAACCAAAATTATATTAGGTGGTAACTACGTAACACTTTGCAGCGGCCACGCGGAAAAATTGGGGGCGGATTTCTTAGTGCGAGCGAATAATCTGGAACCGCTCTGGCAATATTTGGCAGCAGGTGCGGACTTGATGCAGCCGGCTTTGTGGGAGGCTTATGAGAAGCTAAATGTTGGCGTTCTAAAGCTCAGTGACGGCTGTCCTTTTGATTGCACTTATTGTTCGGTGCCAAAGGTTTACGGCAAATTCGAAACCCGACCACTGGAACGCTCTTTAGCCGAGTTAGAGCTATTATGTCAGCTCGGCGTTGAGAATATCGCTTTTTATGATGATGCTTTGCTGTTCGAGGCTGAAAAGGTTTTGATTCCGTTTTTGAATGAGGTCTTAAAACGCAATATAAAAATGAACTTCCACAGCCCCAACGCCCTCAATGCCCGCTTTATTACCAGCCGGTTGGCTGAGCTTATGGTGCGGGCCGGCTTCAAAACTTTCTATCTGGGCTTTGAGAGTGCTTCTCTACAGTGGCAGAGGCGCACCGGCTCGAAAGTCCTTTCCGATGAGCTTGCGCAGGCGGTCGAACACCTTATTTCTGCAGGTGCCGAGCCTGCAAGCATTACAGCGTATCAAATCCTCGGCCATCCTCATATCAATGTCCAGGAACTCGAGGCCTCGATGCGTTTTGTCAACAGCCTGGGCGTTCGCGGAATGTTGGCGGATTTTTCGCCGATTCCCGGAACGCCCGATGGCGAGTATTGCCGGCGATGGGTCGATATGGACGAGCCGTTGATGCACAACAAGACCGCCTTTCCAATCATCCTGTTAGGCTTCGACGAAGTAAACCGCCTCAAAGACCTCCGGCGGGAACTCAATCACTCCTTAGCCTGACATCCAAACGCGTTGATTTTGAAAAGCCGACTTGATATACTCGCTATTTTGTATGAAAGGCAAAAGAGTACACATCAAGAGTTTTGGGTGTCAGATGAACAAGCTGGATACGGCGTTGGTGACTTCCGCGCTTAGAAAGGCGGGGTTCAGCCTGACTGGGAGCGAAAAAGAAGCTGATGTTGTTTTGATAAATACCTGCTCGGTCCGCGAGCATGCCGAGCAGCGCGTCCTTTCACATCTCGGGCATCTAAAACACATAAAAAAAACTCGGCCTGACATGGTGGTCGGCGTAATCGGCTGTATGGCTCAGCGGCTCGGTGACAAACTGCTCGAACACGAGGCGGTCAATATAGTGTGTGGCCCGGCACAGATACCGCGAATAACCGAGCTTGTAACAAAAGCACTGCAAGAGAAGGCAAAGAGTTTGGCGGTAACGGAAAAAATCCGTAAAACAACAGAAAAACAAAATCAGACACTTGAAAAATTCGAATCTGCTTACGGTATCGAGGACGAGCAAATTCCGGGTCAGGCCTTTGTTCGGGCGATGCGCGGCTGTAATAATTTCTGTGCGTATTGTATCGTCCCGTATGTGCGTGGGCCGGCAGTCTGCCGCCCGCCCCAGGCAATTATCGAGCAGATAAAAAAGTTAGCGGACCAGGGAGTAAAGCAGGTTACACTGCTGGGCCAGACGGTAAATTCGTATAAATATAGAAGCGGCCAGAGAACCTATTGCCTGGCTGATTTGCTCGTGATGGCAAGTGACATTAAGGGGATTGAATGGGTCAAGTTTGTCACCAGTTATCCGTCCGAAGAGTTCTTCGACCAGATTCTACAAGTTATGGCTGATTCGCCGAAGGTGTGCAACTATCTGCACCTGCCCGCGCAGAGCGGCTCGGACAAAATCCTTCGTGCGATGAATCGACGCTATAGCAGCCGTTGGTATTTGGAGCTTCTTGATAAGGCCAGAGCTGTTGTGCCGGATATTGCAATTGCCGGCGATTTTATCGTGGGCTTTCCCGGCGAAAGCCAAGATGATTTTGCAGCCACTGTGGAGATGGTTAAGAAAGCACGATACAAAAATTGTTTTATTTTCAAATATTCACCCCGGCCGGGCACCCGCCTCTGGCGGGCAGGCAAAGGATTGGAGGACGATGTCGGCGCCGAAGTAAAACAGAAGCGAAACATTGAGCTGCTTGCGGTGCAGGAAAAGGTAAGTGACGAACTCAGCCGGGCGTTCCTGGGTAAAGAAGTCAAAGTCCTGGTCGAAGGGTTGAGTAAAAAGCCGCATCTAAATGCCGCTGACAGTGGAGATAATCCGCAATTAGTCGGCAGAACCGCAACAGATTACATAGTTGTCTTTAACGGCCCCGAATCCTTAGCGGGCCGGTTTGCAAAAGCAAAAATCACAAGAACCTCGCCGCTGACCCTCTTCGGCGAACTTATCTGATACCGGCCTTACTTTCCGAACAAAGCGGATGGGATCTGGAAGACGCAGAAATAGCCGAATACCAAAAAGGCAATAATCAATCCAACAGCAAATACCCAGTTCGGTTTAAGAATCTTGAATGCTTCTTTAGAAAGTAATTTGGGCATTACCACAAACAGCCCAATCGCCACCCATATCGCCTGCAGCGGCGTCAAAAGCAACCCCTCAAATATCGCCGATATCTTGACCAGAACCACGGGGCTTTTCTCGAAGAAAAAGACGATAATCATATTTGTACACAAAAAGAACAGCAGGAAAAACCTGAACTGCGTCTTCCACGAGTACTTCTTTGCAACGCCGGGTATGCAGATTCTGAAAGAATCAGCCAATAGTCTTGGCCAGCCGGCTAATTGTCCGGTCGATGTCGAAATCAAGGCGGTGGCCCCGGCTAAAATAAAGAGAAAGCCACCCACAGGGCCCCATCCGTCGGAGAACACCTTCGAGAGCGTAAAGGCGACTTCATTGCCTTCCGGCGCCAGTTGCTGCGGCCCGAGGACTCCTGCACCTGCGATGAAGAACGCACTGGTAACAACGATTCCTATTACCATGGCCAAAGACGAATCGACATAAAGCACGCGGCACCAGCCCTTAATTTTTTCCGCGGCCTCGCGGCTCATCGCCCGCAGGCTCGATACGTCGGCTGCTTTGCCGTAGCCCCTGCCGGCGGCGGCCCCGTAGCCGGCCCCGAGCACCCAGTATGTGTACCACACCTGGCTCGCAAAGCCGCCCGCCCCCCAGCCCAACAGCGGCAGAATCTCCTTCCACGGATTGTCACTGACCTTCTCCATCGATGCCGCCCATTCAGGCACCTCGGGGACAGAGAAACTCAGACTGCGTAGAAATTCGCCAAGGCCTGGAAAGACGTGTACGGCGACGTATATGACGCCCAGGACAATGATGAGAACGAAAATGCTCATCACAATTTTTAAGACGTCGAATATACCCGACCAGGCGACCGCCAGTGCGAAGATGGTTACC
Organism: Phycisphaerae bacterium; assembly: GCA_030619925.1. Classification (GTDB taxonomy): domain Bacteria; phylum Planctomycetota; class Phycisphaerae; order Sedimentisphaerales; family Anaerobacaceae; genus JAUXAL01. Next base: position 7,817 of record JAUXAL010000111.1, read on the forward strand.
AGGCATACTGCCACTTTTGTATTGATGGGGACAATACTGCTGACGAAAACGCCCGCCGCCGTGGCGACCGCACCGATAGAGAATATCGCGCACGCAAGTTGTATTACCAGCACAAGCCACACCACCCAGTGTGATGGCCCCGGTATGCGGTCGAACATATCGATCATGCCTTCGCCGGTGCAGACGGTATAACGGGCCCCGCTCATACCGATCCAGAATTTCAGGAATACGCCTATGATGATGGCCCAGAGAACGCCGGTGCCCAGGATGGCGCCGGTGCGTGTGGCTATGATGACCTCGCCGGAGCCGATATATTCAGCCGCCCAGACCATCGACGGCCCGAGCAGCGCCAGCACAGCAAGCCCCACAGGCGCTTTTTTGATTGCTATATCGTTCATATACGTATTTTTAACCACGGATTACACAGATTGCACGGATTTTTTGCTATAGATTGAAATTTAGTGGTTTTTTTGCCACAGAGTGCACAGAGGAGAAAAACACAATAGTCAATCATCAATATTAAATCTGAAATGTTAAATATGAAATCAAAACATGCGGCTGTATTTTAGCCGTGAAAGGTCCTCTCCCGCCTTCGGCTTGCGGAAGACGAACAAATGCTCGTGCATTTGTTATGGCGCCTATCGGTCACTACGACGATGTGCAATATTTGATGAGTGGCGATCACCAAATAGGGGTCTACTTTTTCTTTTTTGCAATAAGGGACTTGATTGAAACTAAGTCGGCCACCAGTCTTGGCCCCATCATCATTCGCTCCGCAAACTGTTCTTGGCGCTCGGCTTCTTGCCGTTTTGACTTCGCTGGATGTTTCAACAGGTTTCTGGCGCCCCTAAATGAATGTAGGTCAAACCTGAGGTTAGCTGATATAATAGGATTCTTGCCAAGCCAATAGGAGTTTTTTGAGGCGAGTGTATCGATCACTCCACTCCAGTCTTTCGCGTCAATATTGGCAGGTGCCAACTTTAGCATACGCTTCTTAACTGCCAGCAACGCAAGATCCTTGGTTAAAGCTTCCACCATGTCGCACATGTCGCCAAGGGCTTCTTTTCTTGGATTTTTCGTTGTCAATGAGGAATTCGGAGAATTGAAGTTTCCTAGGCACGTATTCACCTTCTCTTTATAGTTGCCGTACTTGAGAGTTGGATCTGGTCGAACTATGAGGGCAGGATTCTTGGGTTCTTTGACAACCATTAGCTGGTCACTTGCATCTACCACGAGTAAGCCGATACCATTCTTTTCGAGTTGCTTTAGGAGGGTACCGGTGAAGTTAGCTTTTTCATGAGTTGCAACATAGAATTCACAATACGAATTCTTCTTTTCGAGCAGTTGAGCTAGGGCTATGAGGCTATCGTCTAATTTAGGTTTATGTTGGGCCTCAACCATAATCGACAGGTCGGCTTTTTTTGCAAGCAAGGTTGTCCTAAAGGAAGCGTCTTTGCTAATGGGAACTTCCCGAAAAACCTTGTATTTGCGCTTCGTCAAAAAGCTCGCAATAACATCTGCGATTGACTGTGCGTCATCAGGAGTATAAATATACGTCATTTTCTATCCCCCAGGAGTCTATTGATTTCTTTCCTGAGACGGAGGAGATTGGTCCTTAGTGGCCTCGATAGAGATTTTGCGCTGGGATACTTTGAAAGAGAATCAGTAAGAGCCGACGCTTTATTATTCAGAGTTTGGACTTCATACGCAATGCTGACCGTGTCAGCGTAAGCATCTTCTATGCAATACTTATGCTTTTTCACTAGGGCGATAATAATTGGAATAACCTTTGCTTTGTGAATGCCAGCCTTTTCGGCACGAGCTATCTTGCTGATATTTCGGAAGTTGACACGATTGTTTTCGACGCCATCCACGTATTTTGAAAACATTGCGTCGACAAATCTATTTGGAGACACAGATTCAAATACTTCGGGTGTGTATTTCTCAACCGTCCTTAAAGCATTGTTAATTTCAATAAAAAGGTCTGCTGTTATTTTCTGTTCCTCACGAGGCTTATTACCTTCCTGAAGGAGGATTCGTTCGTACTTTCTGGGGAGTGCTAGCACTTTGAATGCTCGGCTGACTCTCGAGGTAGAAAGCCCAGTTATAGCGGCAAGGTCTCGTGGTCCAGCGGGCTTGCCTTCCTTTTCGAGCATTTTCTGGATATCCTGAAGTTTGTATGCCATTGGAAGCAGATCCCACCGAATACGGACGTTGTGGATATTGAACATCATGAGGATGTTTTCGAGACGGTTTGGTTTGGGTTGAACAATCGCTGGGATTGTCTTCATGTTTAGCTTCGAGGCACACCGCCAGCGTCTTTCTCCATCTATGAGCACATACTTCTTACGATCTGCGTAAACTGAGATTGGAACTCTGACACCAATCTCACGAATCGATTCTAATAATGCTCGGAGTTCGCTCTCACGGAAGAAAAGACGCGGGTTTTCGGGATTTCGACGGATATGTTCGGGGGGAATGTCTCGAAGTGAGGATTCTGCTTTAGCCATTATGTCACCTCGTAATTTGTTATTACAAGCTCTTTAACTTTGTGCCTAATCTTCTTACATGTTATCGATCGCGTTACTGGCAGAGTAACCATATTGAATTGTTTATACAATTTACGAATTTTTCTTGTCTTCGCGTTTGAGAGCATAAAGAGACAACGTGCAGAATCCAATTCTTTCACTACTGCTGCAAGGCTCTTTTGATCTTTATCACCGAACTTGTCGGCAGTATAATGGGTAAAACATGAAGTGTTGTTTAAGGGCGGATAGGGAGGATCTAAATAGATGAAATCATTCTCACCGACGTTTTCTAAAGCTTTTTCAAAGGATTTTGCCATTAGTTTTGCTGAGCCCAATGCTTTGCTAACCTTTCTTAGGTGGTCGAGACTAGGAAGTGATGGGTGTTTTTGCTTTCCATATGGAACATTAAAAACATCATCCTTGTTTACCCGGAATATGCCGTTGAAGCATGTCTTGTTTAGATATATGAAGCGGGCTGCTTGTGCTGGTGAATGAATGTTTTGGTTATAGAGTTTGCGCATTTGATAATAATACTTTTTACCACTATTGCGTGCATGCTCGCCCAAGTAGCGAGAAACTAAATCAGGACGATCCCGAACGTATTCATAAACCATTATCAGATGCTCATTTGCATCACTCAGAACAGCTTTAAAAGTCTGCACAGCAAAGAATAACGAACCACCACCGAGAAATGGTTCTCGGTAGGTGCGATTTCTAACATCCAGTGGTAGCTTCTCAAGTAGATGTTTAAGTATTTGGCGTTTTCCACCTGCCCATCTTAGAAATGGTTTGACTGGCTCTGGTTTTTCCTCAACAGCTTTAATGTCTGTCTCCGCTATAATAAGTCTCTAATGTTCACTTTCAGAGCTTTTGCGATTTTTTCGAGGTTTTTTAGGCCGATGTTCTTTTCTCCGCGTTCGATTTGGCCAATGTAAGTCCTGTGAAGGTTAGCTAAAGCAGCAAGCTTTTCCTGCGAGAGGTCTTTTTCTTCCCTGATTTTTCTTATGTTTAACCCAACCTTTTTGTTTATGTCGCTCATGATTAAAACTCCTGAATTTGAAATCTTATGGATTGACGCTTATTGGTCGACAGCCTAAAGGTAGCATTTTGAGAAAAGTGAAAAGTGTAAAGTGAAAAGGCAAAATTAGATTCAGAAATGACTTTACGGGCAAGCTTTTTTCTGGTATAATGTATCTAACTATGGATGGTTCATAGTTCGTTGTTCATGGTTCATGGTTCATAGTTCATTGTTCATAGTCAATAGTCAATAGAAAATCGTCAATCGTCAATCAGAAAGGGGGGTTCCCAATGGCAGCCTAAGTTGTTCTTTTGAGAGCCCCGTTTATGGGTGTCGAAACTCGTATCGAAGCTGGAAACTGGTATCTGGATACACGAAAAAACAAGCTTCAAGCCTCTACAGCAAGTATCGTTACGAGCATCCACAACTTTAAACAAGAATCCACCCTCCGTAGC
>JAUXAL010000083.1 GCA_030619925.1 Phycisphaerae bacterium
CAGGCTATGATGCGGAATAGCGATTCTTGTTTAAAGTTATGGATGCTCGTAACGATACTTGCTGTAGAAGCTTGAAGCTTGTTTTTTCGTGTATCCAGATACCAGTTTCCAGCTTCGATACGAGTTTCGACACCCATAAACCGGGCTCTCAAAAGAACAACTTGGGCTGCCATTAGGAACCCCCCTTTCTGATTGACGATTGACTATTTGCTATTTTCTATGAACCATGAACCATGAACCATGATTTATGAACTATCAACTATCCATCGTTAGAGGCGTATTATACCACATTTCAAGTTAAACATCAAGTAAAATTAACCACGGATTTCACAGACGCCGTCCCGAGGATAGTCGAGGGATTAGCACAGATTCTTGAGTAGATGAGAGATTAGAGATTGGTGATTAGAATTGTAGGGTGGGGCTTGCCCCACCGTTCTCATTCGCCGAAGCCTTCTGTGCTAATGTTCGTGATTTGTTCGAAATCGTTCGCTCGGCCATAGAATCCTTCTTTTGCATATTTGTGATACGTTGACCAAGGCCAATCTTCAACGTGCTGAACCAATCCATGCTTGACCGGATTATAATGGATGTAATCGACGTGGCGCTGCAGGTCATTTTCATCACGTATTTGATGTTCCCAAAATCGCCGCTGCCAAATGCAGACTTCTCCTTTGCGAGCTCGTGATGATGAAACCTGTTTGCGTTGCCCGGTTAAGTTCAAATATTCTCTGCTGAACCGGCCTTTTATCGAAGACCAGCGTTTCGAATAATCCGCATCATTCTCGGGAAGTTTCCAGATGCAATGCAAATGCTCGAATAAAAGACAAAACGCAACGGTCTCGAAGGGCCGCCGCGACCGTGTCTTTTCGATGGCTTCTCTCAGACAAAGACGAGCAAGTTCCGTACGGAATAATTCTGTACGTTCGTACGTCACAACGGTAAAGAAATAATACCCTCCATCAAACTTGGCGCGTATGTAATTTGGCATGGCACATATATTATCGACATGATCATGGTGGGGCAAGCCCCACCCTACGCGTTCTCTGTGCCCTCTGTGGTCTTTCAATTAATTATTGATTGGTTAATCGGATTCTTTCTTTTTTGCGTATTGAGCCCCGGTTAGCTGCTGGATCCCCGCCTACAGCATGCGGGGACAGGCTTTAATCAGTAACGTAGGGTGGGGCTTGCCCCACCTTAACGAATGTCAAAGGCTTTGTTCGGTGGGCTAAAGCCCACCCTACAAATTTCTGCTATTAAGGCATTATCGCCCGGTCGTAGACGCGAACGTCATCAATCAGGCCGGAGAAGAAACTGCCGGGCTCAAGTGTACTTCCAGCGCCGATATGCAGACCGGCCGTTGAATATGCCAAAGTACCCTGGGTGTGTGCAGCCTCTTCCACGTCATCAACGTAGAGCGTTAGGTTGGAACCATCCCACACAAAACCTACGCGATGCCAGTTGCCATCGGTGATTACTGTTTGCGACAACAATCCGCGAGCAGCCCGGCTAGGGCTCTTGAACTCCGTCATTAGTTTGCCCTCTGATGGGTCGGCACACAGCCAATTCACGCTCACCCCGTGAGGAATATCTGTTTGAGATATAATCACTTGTCCCGGCGCACCGCCTTTAATCCAGGCAAACACGCTGAACGCCCCGGTTGCAGGGTTCAAGACAAAGGGCGTGCTAACATAATCATCGGTCCCATCGAACGCCAGCGCTCCATCTATCTGACCGCCGGCAGGCTGCCAGAGTGGGCCGCCGTTGAGGATGCCGTCGTTGTCTCCGATGCTGTCGTAGGTGATACTGCCTTCTGTCTCATCAAGCTTCCAGTATGCAACCAATTCAACCGGAAAAATTTCCTCAAACAAATGTTCAGCAAGGACGATCAGGTCCTGGACATCTACTATGCCGTCTCCCCAGGGCATCGGGCCAATATCATACAATGGCTCGTCCGTGCCCCAGTAGTCAACCATCAAGCAGATGTCGGCAGAGTCGACAATTCCGTCGCCGTTGAAGTCAACGACAGGAAGGATTGACACCTGCCATAGGTCGTGACCACCATACCCGCCGGGGCGGTTGGACATAAAGTAGAGGGTAGAACCATCGGCCGAAATGCTGGGGGAATTTTCACTAGACGAACTGTTGACAATTGGCCCGAGATTCATGGGCGTGCCCCAGGGGTCGGTGACGGTTGCGCGCGTTGTCACCCACAAGTCACTACCACCGTACCCGCCCGTCCGATTGGAAAAGAAGAGCATCAGGCCGTCGGAAGAGATGCTTGGGTTAACCTCGCGAGATGAACTATTGACAGGTGGCCCGAGATTTACCGGCGTACTCCAGTCATCGTTTGTTGTTGCCCGCATCGTAACCCATAGGTCGTAACTACCATACCCGCCGGACCGACCAGAGACAAAGTAGAGCATCAGTCCGTCGGCCGAGATGCTCGGCGAAAAGTCGGCAGCCGAACTGTTGACAGTTGACCCAAGATTCACCGGGGTGCTCCAGGGGTCGCTTGTTTTCGCTCGCGTCGTCACCCACAGGTCGCCAAGACCGTACCCGCCGGTCCGATCGGAGGTAAAGTAGAGCATCAGTCCGTCGGCCGAGACATCCGAGGAACTGTCCCCCTTCGAACTGTTGACGGTTGACCCAAGATTCATGGGTGGACCCCACTCGGCGTCTGTCGTCGGGCGGGTTGTCACCCATATGTCGTCACCGCCGAACCCGCCGGGCCGCTTGGAGCTAAAGTAGAGCGTCAGTCTATCGGCCGAGATGCTCGGGCCAAAGTCGCCAGAGAAACTGTTGACAGTTGGACCAAGATTCGTGGGCGTGTCGAAGGTGAAATCTGCGTTCGCAACGCCCGCAGTTAGGCCCAATGCCAAAACCAATACGAGCGAAATTGTCTTTTTCATCTTACCGTCCCTTCAAAAATTGTTAATATTTTCACGCCGCACATTATGCGCACTCTTAACGGCTTAGGTTTGTCTTTACGAAAATCTCGTTGATTTATCGCCATTTTGGATTCACTCCTCCTAAATGGTCATCATATGCGAATATTACAACATAACATATTATCAGCACTTGTCAACGGAAAAACCGCTGAAATCGCATAGAATTTTCACCTCATTCGGCTGGCATCTTGTTCTTTGAGTATTGTCTGGCTCGTCTTAAATTATCTTCCATATGCGCTATAAATCCATTAGCAGTATTTGCCGAGTTCTCTTGCCAATTCGGTGAGTCTTTTAAGTCTGTCAGGTTTGACATGAGGAGATACGCTGCAGGCTGAAGAAAGTATGTATCCGCTGTCCGGTTTGCCGATTCTGATTCTGTCTTTCACAGCCTGTTCAAACCTCTGGTCATCTGCGTTTAGCATCTCGTTTACGGAATCCAGGTTCCCTTTGAAAAAGAATCGACGGCCATATTTCGATTTGGCCTCTGCAAGATCCACTGTGCCGAGCGGCGGAGGATCCAGTGTGTCAATTCCATTAACAGAAGTTTCGCTCATCAAGTCGAGGCGGTCGCCAATAGCACCGCAGGTGTGAACATACGACTTTGAACCGTGTTCATGTATTGCTCGAAAAACCTGATCTTCATAAGGAACAACGAACTGGCTATACATTTGCCTGCTTATGAACCCTGCTCCGGCAAACGCTGAGCTCACTAAGATTGCGTCAGGACTGCACCTGCTGTACAACTTTAATTGCGCGAGTACCTTTCGCGTAAAAGCAGCGAGCACCTCATGGCATTTCCCGGGCTCATCAATCAGAGCAAGAAGGGCCTGTTCATAACCAAACAGTTCCATAAGATGGGTGAAGGGTGAGAATACTTCGGCGTGTACCGAGACATCAGGCGCAAGCTGTTGGACTTTCTCCAGGGCCCTTGTGAACCATGCAGGATAAGCTGCGGGGTCAGAAAGAGCAGCTTGTGGGTCTATATCCCAGCGTTCAGGGGCGTGCCAGGTGTTCCACACATAACCAGGCAGCCTGTACGTAGCAGGATTATTGATATCGACTGAACTGTAGTTCGCCCGTTCGAGAGGCATTTGCCCCGGTCGATGTGTCTGCGGGTTATCATCCGGCGGAAAGATAGTTTCGAGTCCTGATTTCCAGTAGAGGTGTTCGGTATTGCCAATTTTTTTGTACGACTCCAGCCTGCTCTTCCAATCAGGCGGCCTGCCGGGTATGTTCACCAAAATACCATCGAATTCATATCTTTGTTGTAATTCGACCAGAGCTTTGGCAAAAGTTTCAGTGTCGAACCAGATTTCCGAAGGGCTGTAGTCACAGTTCAAGAAATAATGTCCGAGAGCAAGCTGACACATTACCGGAACCCGGTCAGGCTTTTTATGGTCCATTGCTGCCGCTATGCGCTGTTTTGAATTCATGCTTCCTTCTTCCTCTCTCGACTGAATATGCTGTGGCAATTTCTGAAGTCCTTTGTATTTCCTTTTCTTTCATGGTTTATTTCCTTGTCCGGAGTAGTTCCGGACAGGAGGATATTGTACAGGGATAGAGCGGTCAAATACAGAAGACAGAAAACAGAAGAAAATCTGACCTCTGCCCTCTGACTTCTGATTTCTGACTTATGGGACAAGCCCGCCGTGGGTTGGGCGGGCAAGCTTCTGAAAAAAAGGTCGAGCATTTGACAAAACTGCTCGAAAGGTGTAAAAAGCAAGCCCGCCGTGGGTTGGGCGGGCAAGGACGCAGCCGACCACTCTAAAGGCTGCGTGCAAAGAATTTGAGAAGACACTACAGTTAAGGAGAAAGAAAATGGGCATGAGCATACATCATTGCACACGTCGCAACTTTTTGAAAGCGACAGCCTTTGCCGGCGGCTCTGCGGCTATTGCAGGATGCGTAGGACCTTTCAGGCAGGCCAGGGACGCAAGGCGGCGCAAACCTAATCTGCTTTTTATCTGGACTGACGAACAGCGTGCTGACACCATGGCCGCCTATGGCAATAGCAAAATCCATGTGCCCAATCTGAACAAGCTGGCCCGCGAAAGCGTGGTTTTCGAAAAGGCTTACGTGACCCAGCCGGTATGCACACCCAATCGCGCAGCGGTCATGACCGGCCTTTGGCCACACACCAGCGGTTGCATCAGGAACAATATTCCACTGCGTCGGGATATTCCCTGCTTGCCGGAGCTGCTGAATGACCCTGATTATCGAACGGCTTATATGGGTAAATGGCACTTAGGTGATGAGATCTTTGCTCAGCATGGTTTTGAGGAATGGGTTTCTATTGAGGATGGATATGCGAAATACTACAGCGAGGGCCGTGATCGTAGTAAGAGAAGCGACTATCATCATTTTCTGATTGATAAGGGCTACAAACCCGATAGCGGCACTAAATTTAGTCGGGCTTTTGCTGCAAGGAGGCCTATTGAATATTGCAAACCTAAGTTCCTGGAGATCAAGGCATGTGAATTCTTACGCCGTCATCGCAACGATCCATTTATCTTATATATTAACTTTCTTGAGCCGCACATGCCGTTTACCGGTCCCTTCGACGACATGTATGATCCCGCTTATGTCGATCTGCCCGCCAACTTTAACGATCCGCTCGAAGACAATGAGCCTTCTGCTTATCGAAAGAAACGCGAAGAAATGATCAAAAAATACGGGCCCGATGAACAGAGCTTTCGCAAGCTCATTGCCCGCTACTGGGGACTTGTCACCCAAGTGGATGCATCCGTTGGTAAAATCCTCGATACTCTTGCTCAGGTTGGCCTGGCCGACAATACCATTGTTGTCTACACCAGTGACCATGGTGACATGATGGGTTCGCACCAGCTGGTAACAAAAGGCGTGATGTACGAAGAAGCGGCAAGGATTCCTTGGCTGATGCGCGTTCCCTGGATGACCGGTAAGCAACAAATGGTTGCCCAGCCGGTCAGCCACATCGATATGGTTCCCACTTTACTCGAACTGATGGGCCGCAACGCACAAACTCAGCTTCCCGGACATAGCCTTGTGCCTTTGATGCAGGGCCGCAAAGCTGCCGAAGACCACGTGTTCATCCAGTGGAATGTCGCCAATAACGAAGATGCGAATGTGCGAACGGTTGTTTCCCCCGATGGCTGGAAGCTTTCGCTGTTCAGGGGTGATAAGAGCCAGCTGTTTAATCTCAACAAAGACCCCGGTGAGACTATTAACCTTTTCGACTCAGGGCGACACAGCGATATTATTAATCGGCTGACGAAAAAGATTCACGAGTGGCAAGAAAAAGTACAGGATGCAGTTAAGGTATAAGGTCGGGGGAGATTGGTTTTTGTACTTTCATCGGTTTGTCTTACCCTATCAGTTGCAAATTGGTCTTGCGAGCCCTTTATTTCATCGTGAGCACGGCGATTTCGTATACGCGGACCTCGGGCACGGTGAACGCCACGACGCCACCTTGCTCCTCAAAAGGCAGCTGAAGGTCGCTTTTGCGCTCCGGGCTTGCCAGCATCACCGTCTTGACATTACATCCGGCAGGTAAACGCACACGTGTTACGATGTTTTTGACCGGCTCATCCGTTCGGTAGTTGACCAGATGCACTAATCTTCGTCCGGCCCGCCGAAGGCGGGTATGATCACGGCCGGCGCTGCCAGCCTGCTCGGTCAGCTCCGAATACAGGCCTGCCAGCCGTTGGTTGGGCTGGCCGGGTGCCGCTTGCACGGACAAGGCAAATTCACCCGCGCAGGCCCGGCGGATTGCATCGAGGATGTTGCCGTCATGGGCGATGCGGATTACATGGGAAGCCGGTACTACTCTGCGAAGCAGCGCTTCGCTGCAAAGCACGAGCAAGTGGTCCAGCGCGGGTTTCTTGCGAGGAAGCATCCACTCGTCATGGGTGGCGACCGGCCCGATCATGCAGACCCTGCCGCCGGATTCAACGTACTGTTCAATCTGCTTGACATGCTGGTCCGAAAGCCCAACACAGCCGGCGAGAACGAGCACACGATAGCGTTTTAGGTCATTGAGGTGCTGGTCGTAAATTATCTGAAAACAGGTGCGGTTTTCAATGAGAGCCTGTTCGACCTGATAAGTGAGCCTGGCGTACTTCGAATCAGCGAATACCTGTGAGGCAAAGCTGCGCAGAACGGCGACATCGGCAACGACGTTGGCTCCCCGCAGCAGGTCGCGACGCGTGTGAAAAAAGTCAATGAAGGGGGCAAGGGTGTGAGAAAGGGGGTCCTTCGAGCCCGGCCTGGCGACTATCTTGTCGTATTCAAACCAGCAGATGCATCCAAGGCAATCGCGGTTAAACGCCATGGACTCGGCCATCTCGAGGCCGGTAGTGGTGTAAGCAAATGCGATGTTGTTCATACGGCGGGCCACCTTGAAGGTGCGAATGCGAGTGTAGAGTCGCCCGTCATGGTAGCCGGGCTGCCTGCCCTCGTCCCAGAACGCCTCTCCGCCCTGGAGCAGTCGGCCGTGGTCCGTAGGCGGCCTAATATAGTTTCCCGGGCCGCCGGGATTGCACTCGATAAGAATGTCTCTGCGAAGAGTGCGCGCGTAACGGCTCATATCGTGATAGGAATCGGCCAGCGACTGGCAGGAGAAGTCCAGCCACGCTCGGCGTAACAGATTGTGCGGTGGGCCGGCCATTGGCGGCTGGGCGGCGTTCAGGTCATCGATACCCATTTTCTTTAGCCGCTCAGGAGTGAACGTATCACCGAGATAGTCGCGGAACCGTTGTACGGAGTTAGCATCTCGGCCGGGACCCACACTATAGTTGTCGAAGTGGAGCAGGTCCGCTTCGATGTCGTTGACGGCAAATCGAACGAGCTGCCGGTAGAACGCCTGGGCATCGGCGTGGTTCCGGTTCCAGCGGTAGCGATACGCTGCCTTATAATACGTTAGGGGCTTGCCATCCTTATCGAGTATGACCCAGTCCCTGGCCTGCGGAACCTCTTCAAATAGCGGTTCCCAAAGAAAAGCACCGCTGTAGTTATAAACACCGACACGCAGACCGGCGTCATGACAAAGTTTAGCGAACTTGACCGCATCGGCCATGCTTTCGCGTTCCGCTTCCAGACCTGCACCCTTGTAGCAGTGCATCATGACGAAGTTCACGCCCAGGGCCTTTAGTTTGGCAATCATCTCGGGACTATGCTCGCGCAAGTAGGCGGCACGTTGCTCGGCCGTCGGTGTGTAGCCGTCACTGCCGTCACGCCGAACGCGGAAGAGCAGCGGTTCCCAGCTCCCCGCCATCACGATCCCGTCACGCTGCAACCAATTTGGGCGTTGATCCAGCGGCAGGGTCAGTGGTTCAGCATTTACTAACCCGGAAAGACACAAGGACAGAAGACAGAGGACAGAAGACAGAGAACAGAGGACAGAGGACAGAGGACGGAGAACAGACAATCTGACTTCTGATTTCTGACTTCTGATTTCTGATTTCTGAATCGGCATTTTTCTATGTAAGTCTTTCATAACTTTCTTCCGCTCTCATAAATTCTCATTTTAAGTGTTGTTAGTTTATCGCAGTGGCAAACCAAAATCAAGGTACGCTTAAAGAATTTGGCGGGTCGTTATGGACGCCAATAGCGAAACCTACACATACCGAATGCCTCTGGTTTAAGAAGGAGTCCTCATTTCAGGTGGACAACGTTTATGAAAGAAGCTATAATCCTGGTCGGACTTGAGTATCGTGATGTTTGGTCGCATGCGTTTCAATTAAAGTTAGCAGGGCGTTGCAGATTAGAATTGCGGGACGAGACAAAGCCATATGGGCGACTGTGTTTATGTGCTTCGTTACAGCACCGGCTATCGGACTGAATTCAAACCGGCTAAACAGAGACAATAGCGAGATTGACACTGTCATAGAGTTGGCCGGGAATGCTGATGCCGATGAGGTTCGGCTTGCCTGTCTCAAGCGCCTGCGAAAACGGCACGGCTTAGATGAGTCGTTAAAAAAGGACCTCGATAAGTTTATTTTGGAGATTGATCGCTGGATAAATGAGAAGTCCTTGCCTTATTTTGGACGCGAGGCCGCTCGCACACGGGATTTTGACTTTGGGATTGCCGATACCTCGCCACTGTATCCGTTGACCTATCTGTACCGCGGCAGGATGGTAACCTGGTACACGATGGAATCCGGTAGCGTCTGGAGGATTCCTGAACGAAAGAGGGCATTCCTGGATAAGGCGCGTGGGTTTTTTGAGAAGGCTGCGCAGGCCTTTCCCGAAAACAAAATTACGCAAATGTACCTGGGCCATCCTATCGCGCCGGAAAAGTCATATCCATCTTTTCCAGGCGCACCGGCATGGGCCGTTTATCAGCGAGAAGGTCTGGAACGCCTGGCTGATATCATAGAGTGGTGGATTGACAACCGCATGCGGGAGAACGGCGAATACGGCGGCGGTTGGGGAGATGACTGTGAAATGTGGCGCTGGTGGGTACCGGTCCTGATTGGATTCGATAGTCCAAAGATAACAAAAGCGCAGGCGCGTTTCTCTAAAGCCTTGCTCAGTCAGCCGCACATGAGGCTCGGCTATACAACCAGGATGTCAGACGTGGAACATACCGCGGAGGATTCTGCCGATGCCATAACACCAATGATGCACTTGGACCCGGACAATGACCTCTGGAACAAACGTGCGCTTCGCATAGCTGAGCTGATGGAAACGTTTTGGACCGGTCGCAATGAGCGTGGTTTCCTGCAGTTCAGGAGTACATACTTCACCGCAGATAAGGTTGATGCGAGCCCGAATCGCGCTTGTGACACCGTTTACCACCCGAGGGTGGTTCAACCTACGCTGCTTTATTGGCAGCGAACAGGTGATAAGAAGCTGACGAAGCTCTTCGCGTCCTGGATGGACACTTGGGTTGATGCAGCGGCACGAACCGACCGTGGCAAGCCCAGAGGCATTCTGCCTACTGCTATCCACTGGCCTGGCGGTGGAACCGGTGGCCTCGGACCCGACTGGTGGGATCCGCGGAACCACCGCGAATACACTCTATATTTATACCCCAGCGCGATGAGCCTGATGACTCACACGCTGCTGCTGACCCATTACATGACCGGCCAGGCCGAATACGCCGAACCAATCCGCTCGGTGGCCAACATCCGCCTTAAATATCTCGGCGCACCGCCGAAAAAGCAACCGGCCCCCGGCACAGAAGCCTGGTGCGGGTCGAAGCTCAGCCTCGCGAGCGTAATCGCTAAATACAGGTTTCTGACAGGCAACAGTGAGTTTGACAAGCTTATAGCCAAGGAGACATCACCGTATATGAGTTTTCGGCTGCATGGCGACCTGGGCTCGCTGGTCTTAGCGCTTCGCCAAAATGCCGAGGCCTTGCGGATAAACTTCCCGGGTTATACCAGCGAAGTCCGCTACACGGACCGGGTTCTGCGGTTCCCGGCCCTGTTTGGAGAGAACGGAATTCTGTCCAAGCCCATAGCAACGATTCACACGCCGGACACTTCGTTGCTCTACTCAACAGTAACGGGCGACCCCGGCGATGCCGGATACTTTCCACTTAACGCGGTCCGCTGGTTGACGCGGCCTCGTGACATCGCCGCACTGGTCACTGAATCGGGGACGGAGAAACTTGGCGCCGAGCTGCTCCATTTCGGCAAAAAGAAGCGGCACATGTCGGCCGAGTTCTATCTGCTAAAGCCGGGCGACTATGTGTTTACCATCAGGCTCAAGGACGCTCAAGGACAAATGCCGCTGCAAACGCGCGAGTTCGTGGCCAAAGACCTCAGGACCCGGGTTTCTTTTCAATTGCCGCCGCGGAAGCTCTGCGTATTAGACGTTCACCCCGTTAGAAGTGTAGGGGCGGTTCGCGAACCGCCCGTACTGTTAGGCAAATAACTGTTCGTTCATTAAGGAAAGACTTCTATGAAAGTGACAAAGCTCTGGAGCTCGAGGCAAAAACCTACAGTTTCCTTCGAATTATTCCCTCCCAGGTCCCCAAAAGGGGCTGAGAAACTTGAAAATACAATCGATGCATTAGCTGCTCTTGAACCGGATTTTGTTTCTGTTACCTTCGGGGCTGGTGGCTCCACTCGGGAAGGTTCACGTCAGCTCGTCGAAAAACTTAAGAACGAAAAGAAGCTGGAGGTAATGGCCTATTTTGCCGGCTATGGATTGGGACCGGACGATATTAATGCTGTTCTGGACAGCTACCAGGCGTTAGGGGTGGAGAACGTTTTGGCTGTGCGCGGAGATCTGCCGCGTGAACAGGAGAATTTTGAACCTCACCCAGACAGCTTTCCCCATGCTTCCGACCTTATTGCATTTATCCGGCCGCGATACAGCTTTTGTTTGGGGGCAGCCGGTTGCCCGGAGGGGCATATCGATTGCCAGAGCAAAGACAAGGACATTGAGTATCTTAAGCTCAAAGTCGATAATGGGGCCGAGTACATCATCAGTAACTACTTCTATGATAATAAATACTTCTTTGATTTTGTGGAACGCTGCCGGGCAATCGGCATAGATGTCCCTATACTGCCGGGTGTGATGCCTATATACAGCGTGAAGATGATGGAAATGTTGGCCGACATGTGTGGGGCGACCATCAGCAATGAAGTGCGTCAAGGTATAGCCTCCCTGCCCGAGGGCGACAAGGAAGCACTTGTCAATTTTGGAATCGAGTTTGCGGTAGGCCAGTGTAAGGAATTGCTAAAAGCCACAGTGCCGGGATTGCATTTTTACACCATGGATCTGAGCAAATCTGCTGTCGGGATTGTCAATCGCCTGAGAGCCGATGGATTGTTGTGATTTCTTTGGGAACACCCAAGGCCCGGGCATTCTCGCCTTGTGATTAGTAGCTAATCCGGGTATCGGCCGAACTGGAACCCCTTTGTTATAGGCCGGCTTCTCGCTTCAAGCATGATTTTTTCGATACTCGCGATGACCTTCGGGTATTCTTTGGCCACGTTGTTCTTCTCAGAGATATCGTTTTCCAGGTCGTACAGTTCCAGCGGTGCATTTGGGTTCTTCCGCAGATTGCATTTGATACCCTTCCACTTACCCATGCGGACAGCTAATTGTCCGCCGTAACCGGCAAAGTCCCAGAACAGATAATCATGTTTTTTCTGCTGCTCCGGCTGCGACAGCAGCGTTGGGACAAAACTTATCCCGTCAGAATCGTTCGGCGGCTTTGCCCCGGCGATTTCGGCCAAAGTGGCTAACACATCGTAGTGTGCCGAAGCGTGGTCGCTGACCGAGCCGGCCTTAGTCTTTCCCGGCCAGCGAACAACCATAGGCACGCGGATGCCGCCTTCGTAGAGCGAGCCTTTTAACCCGTTGAGCGGACCGACGCTGTTGAAGAATTCGTAATCGACCTGGTCTTTCAGAAACGTGGTGCCGTTATCAGAGGTAAAGAACACAACGGTATTGTCGTCCAGATTCAGTCTTTTGAGCAGTCTCATTATGCGCCCCACCTGCCGGTCCATAAAGCTGATCATCGCGGCGTAGCAGGCCTTGGGGGTGGGATGGGGTAGATACGATTTGCCTTTGTAGGGTGTTTCCTGCCATTTGCCCTTGTACCGGTTGAGGTCTTCTTCCGGAGCCTGTAGGGCCAGGTGGGGAATGACCGTGGGGTAATAAACAAAGAACGGCTTTTCCTTGTTTTCTCGGATAAACTTCAGCATCTCGTCGGCGATGGCTTGTGGCGCGTAACGTTTTCCGGTCAGCCCACGGGTGTTGCCCTTAAGTGTGACTTTTTCGCGGTCGCTGATAAGATATTTCGGATACAAGTTGTGAGCGTGACGCTGACAGTTGTAGCCGAAGAAGCGGTCAAATCCCTGGTTGAGGGGATCGCCGGTCGAACCGACTCCGCCCAGGCCCCATTTGCCGAACGCTCCGGTGACGTAGCCCTGCTGTTTGAGCAAACCGGCAATAGTTACAGTGTCAGCCGGCAGGGGCAATTGGCCTCGGAAACTGTCCCAACCGCCGATTTCAGAATTATTACGCACGTAAGCGTGCCCGCCATGTTTGCCGGTCATCAGGTTGCAGCGGGCCGGGGCGCAGACCGCTGAGCCGGTGTAATATTGGGTAAAGCGCATCCCGTCGGCCGCCAATCTGTCGATGTGCGGTGTTTCTATCTTTTTCTGGCCGTAGCAGCCCAATTCCTGGTATCCCAGGTCATCAGCCATAATGAAAATGATGCTCGCCAGCCGGCGGCCAAGGTTGAGCTTCTTATTTGACGGTTGGCCGGCCGCTATTGCGGACCGCAGGGCCAGTGTCGCCGTACTAACACCTAATGCTCTGAGAAAATCGCGCCTATTCATAACAGTAGTCCTTTATCAGCCCTTGCACTCTAATGTTCGCAGTAGAAGACCAACGGCTTCTTTATTAAGATTCGCTCTGGGCCGGCTTCTATTTGTGCGGCAGCATCGGCTCAGCCCGCTTTACGAACTGTATGGCAACGCCCCAGGGATCGCGCAGGATGGCTATTTCATCGCCGCCCGGCGTTACGGATATATCTCCAACGGGCGTCGCACCGGCAGCTATCAGCTTATCTCGAATGTTTTTCACATCGTCTGCCATGAATGCAATATGGAGCAAAAGCGGGTCCATTGAGGCATAATCGGGTACAGCGTCGGGTGGATTGCGGTATATCTCCAGCATCATGTTTTCTCCGGCGTCGGAAATAAAACGCATGTTGACCGGGGCAGGTCCCTTCCTGACGACCTTCATTCCCAGGTTCTGACAATACCATTCTGCCATACCCACAGGGTCCTCGACATTTATTGCAACATGTTCGAGACGTATTCTGTTCTTGCTGTTGGTCACCTTTAACTCCTTTGAATTCACACACATCTTGCTGCAGCCGACTATCAGCGATGCAGCCGATATTGCACACGCAGCCAATAAGATACGCAACCTAAATTTGCAAACCATTTCATATTCCTCCCATGAGTTAGCGGGCTTCGGAAAGGCCCAAATATCATTAACGAACAGCTTTTACACCACCGCCCCCCAGCGCTCTTTTGGCTTCGGCTTCAACTGCTTTTTGGTTAATCATGGTGATGTCTCCCGGCGTTTCCTGGACCAAAGCGCCATGAGCAGCACCCCAATTGGTTGCTGTTTCCAGGTCTTTGCCCTTGAGTAAAGCCGCTAAGACTCCGGAAGCAAAAGAATCCCCTCCGCCTGTCCTATCTTTGATAGGAATGTTCTCTCTAAGAGGTGCCTGGTAGAAAACATCGTTTCGCGGGTCATATAGCACAGCTCCCCAGCTAATCACATCCGCGTTATGCGCACCTCTCCATTGTGTCCCGATCAAGCTCAAATTAGGCAGGTCCTTCGCCACTTGAGAAGCGGTTTCTTTGTATGCCTCAATCCATTCGGTGTATGGTGCGTTTTTTTGAACCTTGGTGTCATAGCCAAGGGCATCAGACAAGTCAGAGTCATTTCCAACCAGCATACCGAGATATGGCGCAAGCTTGCTGTTTATGGCCCTTGCTTTTTTCTTATCGGGTTCAACCTTCTGTCTGTAGTTGAGGTCGGCAGAGACAAAAGTGCCATGTTCTGCAGCTTTTTGTGCGGCTTCTATGGCAAGGTCAGCAGTTTTCGGCCCTATTAGAGTGAAGATTCCGCCTGTATTGAAGACCCTGACACCTTCTTTGCCGAATAACTCATCAAAGTCAAAATCCCCTGGTTCAAGCAGTCTGGCGGCACTGTTTCCACGGTAGTAGGTCGTGTCGGACGGCAGCACTCCACTGCCGCTGTATGTAAAGTTAATTCCATTACAGATGGTCCCTTTTTTGTCGGTGGAATGTTTGCTTCGGTCGTTATCCGTGTTCCACCAAATTATCTTGCCCGTGTCAACGCCTGCCTCTCTTATTTGGTTTCTTATGTTTTCTCCAAGAGGGTCGTTGACCAGCGCCGTCAGAACTGCTGTTCGCAGGCCGAATGTATATGCTAAACCGCAGGCAACGTTGGTTTCTCCACCTCCCTGTGAGACCCTGATATTGTCCCTGACCCTTGCGGTGGGAACTTCTCTGGGGTCCAATCTCAACATCACTTCTCCCAGGGATATCCCATCATATCCACATTCATCAGCTGGTTTTATAGACTGATAATTCACCACTTCTGCCATTTTTGTCTCCTGCTAATTTTTCGGTAATCCCTAACAGATATCAATTTTACAACACTTCGTAAATAGAATAAAATGAAAATGTAGTTTTTCTAACAGTGATTAAGAGAAATCCCATTTTGCGATGTATCGCAAAATGGAACCCTCTAAAACTCATTTAAGTTCAAATTAGGAAAGGACTCTGATAAAGATGATTAACACAGTTCACTTTGGAATTGGTCCCTTGGGACAGAAAATGGTTAAGTATGCAGTGGAGCGCGGATGTTTCAACATTGTAGGAGCTGTTGATACTGATCCTGACAAGGCCGGCAAAGAGCTCGGTGAATTGTGCGGCATAGAGCCGCTTGGAATCACAGTCAGCAGTAATCTTGATGAGGCAATTCAGGGTAAGCCGGTTGAAGTGGCATTAGTTACCACTGTCAGTAGTATTGTCTCTCTGGAGAGTCAGGTTGTCGAACTTGCAAAAGCTAAACTTCACATTATTTCCACCTGTGAAGAGCTCTTCTTCCCGTGGAATACTCAGCCTGAAGTTTCGAGAAGGATAGACCAGATATGTCGTGAAAATGGCGTTGTATGTCTTGGTACGGGAGTCAATCCGGGATATATGATGGATTTTCTCCCGACAGCTCTGTCTGGTGTGTGCCAGGATGTCAAGAGTGTGAAAGTCTGGAGGGTGCAGGATGCTTCGGTGCGCCGAATTCCATTTCAACAGAAGATAGGCGCCGGCCTGACGCTGGAAGAATTTGAAGCCAAAAAGAGCAGTGGTACGCTAAGACACGTAGGTTTGCCTGAGTCTGTGGATTTTATCGCTAATAGACTCGGCTGGAAACTCGACCGCAACGTCGGAACCCTTGAACCGGTAATAGCCGACAAAGACATTGATACCGGATACAAACCGGTTTCCAGAGGGATGGCATGTGGAGTGCATCAGGTCGGCAGAGGCTTTGTAGGTGATAAGGAGGTTATTACTCTAACTTTTAGGGCGGCGGTCGGTGAACGCGAATCCTATGACCAGGTGCAGATCGAGGGCGAGCCGACGATCCAATCCAAAATTGCCGGCGGTGTTAACGGTGATATCGCCACATGTGCTATCACTCTTAACGCAGTCAGGTCCGTTCTTGAGTCGAGCCCCGGTCTTAAGACGATGGGCCAGATTCCTCCAATTGCGTTCTTAAATGAAACGGGCGTATGATTATGTTGGATTACGCGATTATCATCCTCTATTTGTCTGCGGTCCTTCTGTTGGGATTGTGGAGCGGCAAGGGCATGAAAAGTCTGCAAGACTTCGCGGTGTCCCACCGTTCGTATACGTCGATGGTGATTTTTGCGACCCTTTCAGCTTCGTTCATTGGTGGTGGATTTTCGATAGGTAACGCCGAGAAGGTTTTTCGTCTGGGTATTGTGAACATCGTAGCTCTTTGGGGATTCAGCCTCAAAGAGCTCCTCGTTGCCAGGTTTATTGCACCGAGGATGGGTAATTTCCCCGACGTCATTTCCACGGGTGATATCATGGAGCGGGGCTACGGCAAGGCGGCAAAAGTCGTCACCGGGTTCTTCTCGGTCTTCCTTTGTGCGGGGATTGTAGGTGCCCAGGTGGGGGCCATGGGACTTATCTTCAACGTGTTTCTCGGCATCGAACCGATTTGGGGCATCCTGATTGGCTGCGGAATCGTCATTGCTTACTCGACGGTAGGGGGGATGCGGGCGGTAGTGTTGACGGACATCATCCAGTTCTGCGTGCTTGCCATCGGTATACCGGCGGCGCTTGTGTTTGGCATAGTGAAATTGGGCGGCTTTTCTGCCATCAAAGCGGCTGTGCCGGCAGGCCACTTCTCGATCCCGGGCGAGGCGATGACCACTGTCGCTTTTCTGTCGCTATTTCTCACGTTTCTACTTGGCGAAACACTTGTACCACCATACGTGCAGCGTTTGCTTATCGGCAAGGACGCTGCGCACACAGCCCGTGGCACTATGCTCAGCGGCATCTTTTCAATTCCCTTCTTTGCGATTACGGGCGCCATCGGACTGGTGGCCTTGGCACTGGACCCGAAGCTGGACCCCAATTTAGCTATGCCCTATGTCATTCGTACGGTGCTGCCCGCCGGGGTGCGGGGCATCGTCATCGCAGGGGTGATTTCGATTGTGATGTCGTCGGCCGACTCCTTTCTCAACGGAGCAGCTACCAGCTGCATCAATGATTTGGTCAAACCTCTTCGAAAGAACCCGCTGTCCGAACGGCAGGAGCTGCTTCTGGCCAAACTTACGAACTGTTTTGTGGGGGTTTTTGCCGTCATTTTTGCCATCAAGATTCGTAGCGTCCTCGACATTCTCATCTACGCTTATAATTTCTGGGCGCCTGTCATCCTCGTTCCGTTGGCGGCGGTACTCCTTGGCGTCCGGGTCACGAAGGCCGGATTCGTAGCTGGTACTGTGGCCGGTATCGCCGGCGTGCTGATATGGAACGGCTTGTTGAGATCACCGGCGGGAGTAAACGGCTTGGTCATCGGTGTGTTCTGCAACCTCATTGCCTTTGTGGTGGCCAACAAACTGAGCGCTAATAGCGCCGAGTGAAAAAGATTGGATGGAGCCGAACTCATTGCTCGGTTCAGCTTGCCAAGCCTGCCAGGCTATTTTATCCGTCTTGGGCGTGGTGATCTCGACATTGGGATTATTTGGCTGCCTTTCCGGACTGCGAATGTGGGTTTGCTCTCATAATACCCTGTAGCACAAAAGTTTACATTCATTCTTTCTAAAATTGGCTTTGATTGGCTTTGAATTGGGTTTGATTGGGTTTGTTTTTTTGGACTGCGAAATCATCTTTTTTTCTGTAATCCTTTGTTATAAGTGAGTTTACATTCATTTCGGCTTTTCGGAAATTGGGTTTGATTTGCATAATTGACTCATAGCCACAAAGGCACTGAGGCACAAAGGAGCAGAGGATCCGTCTGAAGCCGGATAAATTCCGGAGAGGGATGAGGGACGATGTAAGATGGACGAGGGATGAAATTCACTATGTGCCTTTGCCACTCTGTGCCTATCTTGAAAATATTTACGATTTGCTCTTTACGTTTTGCTATGAACAACGAACTATGAACTATGAACAATGAACAATGAACAATGAACAATGAACAATGAACAATGAACAATGAACAATGAACAATGAACAATGAACAATGAACAATGAACAATGAACAATGAACAATGAACAATGAACAATGAAC
>JAUXAL010000064.1 GCA_030619925.1 Phycisphaerae bacterium
TTGTATTATATGGATTTACATTCATTTGACTTTTTTGGAAATTGGCTTTGTTTTGCATAAAACAGTCAAACTTTTCGTGGTTTTCTCTGCTATTTTGGCCTGATGTGACAAATAAGCCGTTTTTAACGGCGTTTTGTGAAACGATGGCGATTTGGTTAACCTCCTGATGTTTGTTATCTGAAGTCTGATGTCTGTTGTCTGTTGTCTACGAACTACGAACTATGAACTATCCATAGTTCGACATGTATTATACCATAAAACCGGTTTGGTGTCGAGTGAAATCCGGAAAAATCTACGAGACTCCGCACTGGATGCTGAATTCTCTCCGCAGGACGCCTTGCGGCGGATGCTCGGAAGGAAAGGCGAAGTGGCGCGCGTTTTTCGTAAAATGTGACTGTCTGCCCAAACTTTTGTCGCCTCTAAACTACCAAAGAGCTGCTGTTTTGTGAATACTCTTACAGCATTCTGCGTCTGCGTAGCCAGCCGACAAGTGCTGCGCCCATGGCACCGAGCACAAGAGCGCCGGGCGCCGGGACAAGGGCCAGACTGTGATGACCTCCTGCTGCTATGGCCACATAGTCGTTACCCGCAGGAACGTTGATCTGACCATACCCGTTGTAGCCCCAGCCGACGAGCGAGCCGTCGGTTTTGAGAGCCAGATTGTGATAAGCACCCGCGGCGATGGCCACATAGTCGTTACCGGCGGGCGGCGTGGCCTGACCATAATCGTTTAAGCCCCAGCCGACGAGCGAGCCGTCAGACCTCAGGGCCAGACTGTGATATATCCCCGCTGCGATGGCTGTAAAGTCGTTGCCGGCGGGGACGCTGGTTATATTGCCCCAGCCGACGAGTGAGCCGTCAGACCTCATCGCCAGACTGTGATCATGCCCTCCGCCGATGGCTGCAAAGTCGTAACCGGCGGGCGGCGTGGCCTGACCATAAACGTTGTAGCCCCAGCCGGCGAGCGAGCCGTCAGATTTCAGGGCCAGACCGTGATACCACCCCGCGGCGACGGCGACAAAGTCGTTACCGGCCAGCACATTGGTCTGACCATAATAATTGTAGCCCCAGCCGACGAGTGACCCGTCAGACTTCAAGGCCAGACTGTATTGCCCCCCGCCGGCGATGGCCACAAAGTCGTTACCGGCGGGGACGTTGGTCTGACCAAAATTGTTCTGTCCCCAGCCGACGATAGAGCCGTCAGACCTCAGTGCCAGACTGTGAGCACCCCCCCCGGCGATGGCTGTAAAGTCGTTACCGGTGGGCGGCGTGGCCTCACCATAATTGTTCCTGCCCCAGCCGACGATAAAGCCTGCGAATGTTGGCTGGACGGCGCAGAGCAAGTTCACAGCGGCAACTGCCGCAACCAACACCATTACTGAACGTTTATTTCTCGTCATATTTCACCACCTTCTCTAATTTACCCAATTTACCACGCCGCCTTGCCGGTGTCAACGAAATTATGGGGCTTTTTTGGAAGATACGAAGTAAAAAGGCAAAAAATGCGAAAAAAGGCGAGAAGGTAAACTCGATACTGGATACTCGATACTCGATACTCGACGAGAATCGAGCATCGAGTATCGCTTAACGAGTTTCGTGCCCATTCTCCACAGGACGCCTTACGGCGGTGTTAATTCGTGTCTTTTTAGACCAGACCCATTATTGTTTTGGTCATTTGATATTGTTTCGAATCTTGACTATCGTCAGACAAGTTTCGACCCAGCAACGCTGGGTCTGATCGTACCCGCCTTCGGCGGGTCGCATTTCGTATTTTTCTGCACTCAGCCTTTGCTGCCGACATCGACACAGACCAGCTGCCCATCAGCATTGCGGGCATAGATTCTGCCGTTCGCCAGGACTGGAACGGTCCAGCACTTGCCTTTCAATATCTGCGATGAGGCCAGCTCCTCGAATCCCTCCGGCGAAGCCTCGGCAATTACCAGCTTGCCCCTTTCACTAAGGATAATCAGCTTACCGTCGGCAATCATAAGCGAACCGGTACCCATTCCTCTCTGCGACCACTTCACTTCGCAAGTTTTATAGTTAAGACACGCCAGTTTACCTCCGCCGCCAACCTGCCCGTCAAAGCCGTATACGTGTCCTTTCCACAGCACGCTGCTATTGACCTGATTACGCATGTTCTTATTGCGCCGGACCTCAGTAACATTACTCCCATCAATTTTCAAAAGCGCGCAGCCCGTGTTATATCCGGAAGAGATGAACACTGTATCACCTGAAATGATAGGGTCCGCAGCATTAAGGTCATAGCTCGTTTTCCAGGCAAGTTGCCACATTTGTTTTCCCGTTGTCGCAATTAATCCAACAATTTCCCTGGATGCAAATAGTGCCACGCATTTTTGGCCGCCCACGGTGTAAGGCACGGCAGTAGCGTAACCAGGGGGACCATTTCCATTTTTCCATATCAGACTGCCATCAGTTTTATTGAGAGCGATACCATGGGTACCTGCATTAAGAATAACCATATTGTCGATTACAAGCGGCGAGCCGGCAAAGTACCACGTGGGGTGTTTCAAGCCTAATTCCTTGTTCAGTTTCCTGTGCCAGACTATTCGGCCCGTCGCTGCGTCGAAACGAATAGCGTCACCATTTTTGCTGAACGTGTAAACTGCGTCACCGTCGACCGTTGGTGTCGCGGCTGGCCCGCCTTCATGTTGTTTATTAAATAAAGGACACGCGTAGGATTTCTTCCATATTTCTTCGCCCGTTTCAGCATCGAGACAATAAAGTATGTCCTTATCGTTGATGTTGCCCATTGCATAGACCCGGCCATTACTTACAGCCATCGAAGCAAATCCGGTTCCGATCGACTTTTTCCATGGCACTTTCGGCCCGCCTTTTGGCCAGGTTGCGTTCCAGCCGGTTTCGCTTGATACGCCGTTGTAATTAGGCCCCCGCCAGTTGGGCCAATCCGCCGCCTCGGCAGTAGTATAAAAGCCTGCCCAAATTGCACTTATGCCGATTCCAAAGACCAGTGCCACCACGTAACCTTTAATTACTTTTCGTAACTCCATAACATTTCTCCAAAAAAACAATAAATTTCGACACACACTTATACAAAAATTTCCTTCGAATGTCAACCTTGTTCATAACACTGTGCGTCACCAAAACACCATTGGCCTGAAAAGTCTACGCGTTCGGAGACTTGGGATTGTTCTTAAGTGCCAGTGCTCCTGTTGGGCAAGAGGCTACGCATTGGGCTGCGCAGCGCTTAAGACCTTGAGCCAAAGAACGGTCAAACGGCACCGCCACCCGGACATCAAAGCCCCGGCCTATAAACGTCAGCCCAAGTTTCTCGCCGGCTTCAGCAGCAATCTGTACGCAAAGACCACAGTCTATACACTTGCCCGGCTCATAAATTACATCCGGGTGTTGAACCTGCTGAACAAACAACCGACGCTCGCCCTTATACCGGCCTGGTCTGGCCCCATATTCCTGAGCATATTGTCTTAGTCTACAGTTTTCGGCCTTTCGGCAGTCGCAATGCAAGCACCGAGCCGCCTCTTGCCGAGCCTGCTCATCGGTAAAGCCGTAGTCCTCTCGTGACGGCCTCACCCGAGGGCCTTCAGTAGCGCAGGCCATGAATTTTTCTATCTCGTCGTCCTTGAGCTTGCCAATATGAATGTTAAACGCCTTAGTCGCTCCTGTTACTGTCTGGCCAGGGCCCCCGCCTTGCGGGAACAAGGACAAATACTGACTGATAGACACAGCCGCTTCTTTCCCGTCCGCCACTGCCCGGACCGTAAGCTTTCGGTTGCGAACAGCATCTCCCCCTGCAAACACGCCTGCCAGATTCGTCCGGTAAGTTTTACCGTCTATTGCGATACCGTTCGGGCCTGTCTCAAGGCCCATCGAGCCGGCATCGCCTGGTTTTAGCCGGCCAACCGCCACAAACACGGCATCAAAATCTTTGCGCAAATCCTCTATCGACCCCGGCGTTATCGCGACTCGCGTTCGGCCCTGAAATTTCACGCCTAATTTCTCAATCAAAGCAATTTCCTTATCGAGCACCCGCCGAAGGCGGGTTTGATCGAAAGCCGGCGTTGCCGGCCTCGCAAGCTCCTCCTGTGAAACCGCATATCGCAGCGCCCCACCCGGCTTTTCATGGTCATCAAAAACTGTGCAATTAAAACCATCCCGTCGTAGATAATAGGCAGCAGCCAATCCCGCCGGTCCAGCCCCAATAATGGCTACCCGTTTATTCCGCACCGGCTTGCAGGCCGGCATATACGGATTTGCAGATTGCAGGTCAACATCAGCGGCGTACCGTTTCAAAAGACAGATTGACACCGCCTCATCACAGGCATTGCGCCTGCACGCCCGCTCGCAGGGTTTTGGACAAATCCGCCCCAGCACCGCAGGCAAGGCAATATCCTTCTTTACAGTAGCAATTGCATCGCGAAGCTCACCGGCGGCAATCTGACGAATCATCAATGGAATATTCATACGGGCAGGACAGGTGATTTGGCACGGCCCGATGCAGTCACCTACATGGTCGCTTAAAAGCAGCTCCAAAGCCGCCTTTCTTGCCTGACGGACTTCTTCGCAATTGCTTTCAACACGCATACCCTCTTCTGCCACAGTTCCGCAGGCCGGCACAAGATTAGCCAGACCATCGACTTTGACCACACACACCATACAGCTCGTTGACGATTTACACCCTTTCAGAAAGCACATTGTGGGAATTTCGATTCCCAGCTCCTCGGCGGCATCAAGAACTGTAGCCCCATCATCAACTCCAACCTCACGATTATCGATAATCAGCTTGGGCATCGGTTACTGAACCTTAACGGCATCTGACGAACATACACTCTTGCACGTCCCGCAGCGAATACATTTCTCAGCGTCGATTTCGTGCTTCTGATAAGGCGTCATTGCAATGGCCTCAGCCGGGCAGTGCTGAGCACACAGAGTGCAGCCGATGCAATCATCCGTTATCGAATACGTAATAAGTGCTTTACATTTCCCGGCAGGACAGCGTTTCTCAATATGGGCTTCGTACTCGTCGCGGAAGTATTTGACAGTGGACAGAACCGGATTCGGTGCGGTTTTGCCCAGCCCGCAGAGGCTTGACTTTTGGACCATTTGAGCCAAATGCTCCAGCTCTTCAATATCCGCCTTTCTGCCCTGCCCCGAACACAATCTTTCGAGGATATCCAGCATGCGCCGTGTGCCTATCCTGCAGAAAGTGCACTTGCCACAAGACTGGTTCTGTGTAAACTCCAGAAAATACCGTGCGATATCAACCATGCAGTCCGACTCATCCAGTGCCACCATTCCGCCGGAGCCCATCATCGCGCCAACATCATTGAGCGTTTCATAGTCCACGGAAATTCCCGCCAGCTCAACGGGTATGCATCCTCCGGACGGCCCCCCAACTTGCACGGCCTTTAACCGCAATCCCCCCACAATCCCCCCGCCGACCTCTTCTATAATCTGTCGTATCGAAATACCCATCGGCACTTCAATCAGACCTCCTCGAGCTATCTTTCCTGCCAGCGCAAAAACCTTTGTCCCATTGCTGCTGCTTGTTCCAAGCCTCGCAAAGGCTTCCGCACCATTTCGCACAATCCACGGCACGGCCGCATAGGTCTCCACATTGTTAATAAGTGTCGGCTTACCCCAAAGTCCGCTTTGGGCCGGATATGGCGGCCGCAGTCGCGGCATACCCCGCCGGCCTTCTATACTGGCCATAAGCGCGGTCTCTTCACCGCACACAAACGCACCGGCCCCTGCCGCAATCTTGAGATGCAGCGAAAAGCCGCCTTCCATGATGTTGTTACCAAGATACCCGCGCTGCTGACAGTTGCTTATTGCCTCGCTCATTCGCTTGATTGCAAGCGGGTACTCTGCGCGAATGTAAAAATAACCCTCATCCGCCCCCACCGAATATGCAGCTATTGCCATACCTTCGATGATACGGTAAGGATAAGACTCCATCAGCATCCGGTCCATGAAGGCACCGGGGTCACCTTCGTCACCGTTGCAAATCACGTATTTTTTCTTAGACCCACTATCGCGCACGGCCGACCATTTAAGATGTGTTAGAAAACCGGCACCGCCTCTTCCACGAAGCCCGCTGTGCTCAATCACTCCGATAACTTCTTCAGGGCTCAGCTCGCTTACACACCTTTGCAATGCCTTGAATCCATTATTTCGCACATATTCGTCAAGATTAACCGGATCAATATGCCCGCAGTGTTCAGTAGCAATATGTAATTGTTTGTCCAGAAAGCTCGCTACCGGTTGATCACGCACATCTATCGAATAACGTGTAACAGGTTCCCACGCCCTGTCGGTAAGTATCTTATCCAGCATCGTGGAAACGGTATTCTTGATTTTTTGTCCGATTTGCTTTGGCTTAAAATGCCTTAGCACAATAGCTCTGGCATCGGTAGGCTGGATTCCTGCATAGCGAAATGAAGACCGGCAACGTCGGGTTCCTATCAAGCCCACCTTCGCCGGGTCAGCCAAAACCACTTCCACAAGCGGTGCCAGGTAGGACATCCCCGAACATCCCACACTTTTGACAACAGCCTGAGCACCTGTTTCTCTAACAGCCTTTCTTAAGGCCTCATATACCTTGGCACTGCCGCTGGCAACACAACTTGAATCCAGGCAAATCCGGATTTCTCCCAAGTCCTTTATCTCTTTTAGAAATTCTTGCTTGTCTGCCTGCAGAGCACCAGCCTTTTGCTGTTCGAGAAAATCACTCAGCACGGCCGAAACCTTATCGCTTGTCAGATGCCCGTATGTGACATCGTCAATCTGGATCGCAGGCGCGAGCATACAGCATCCCAGACACGCCACTTTCTCAACGGTAAACATTTTCTGCTGGTCCGTATCCTCTTGCTCGCCGATGCCAAGATATCTTTTAAATGCGTCATATACCTGCCCGCCACCCTGGACGTGGCATGCTGTCCCGATACAAACTCGAATTGTATGACGACCGGCCGGGCGATGTCTAAACTGGCTATAGAAAGTCGCAACACCGGCAATCGATGCAGGAGTAATTTCCGTCAACTCACAGGCCCGCTCAAGGGCTTCTTCTGGCAGATAGCCGAAGCGGCCCTGCACAGCCTGCAAAATCTCAAGCACTTTCTCCCGTCCGGTGCCGATTTTATCAACGGCCTGCTCTACAAATGTCAAATCCAGCTCGTCCATTAATCCTTATCGGTGTCCCTGACAGAAGACAGAGAACAGATAATCTGACTTCTGATTTCTGACCTCTGTTTTTTCTCTATGCAGTATAGGTTCTCCAGCCCCCGGATATAGATTCGGCCATCCGCGAAAGCAGGCGACGCACGACATTCCTCGCCCAGCTCGCATCTGGCCAGCTCCTTATACTCGGGCCCGGCTTGAACGATTAACATAACACCTTCCTCGGTCAGGAGATACAGCTTATCTCCAGCCAGACTTGGTGACGCAAAGAAATACTCTTCCAGCTCTTTCTCCCACAACTTGGTCCCGTCCGCGACCTTATAACACATAAGCAATCCCTCGGTTGTTAGTAGAAATATCAGCTCACCATCACTGACCGGCGAGCAGATATCCGGAGCGCCCTCATCGAGGCTCCAGGCAATATGTGTTTCAGTAACGTCACCCCGGCCGTCCGGCCGGACGGCAATCAGTTTGCTATATGGTTCTATGGCAAATACCAGTCCGTTGGCATAGATTAGCGACGGTGCGATGTCACCAGCCAGGCACTTCGCCCGCCAGAGTTCTGTGCCTTTAGCCGGGTCGTAAGCTATAACCCAGGGGTCGCTGCAAGTCAGCAACTGAAACTGACTGCCGATTTTGGTAACTATTGGTGAAGACCATGAATTCGAGACCGGTCGTTTCGTTTCCCAAACAGTCTGACCTGAGAATCCATCCAAAGCTATCAACTTAGACATCTGGTCCTCGGCCAGCCCCTGGTCATATTGAATCAAAAGCAGGTTTCGATACATCGCAAGCGAAGACGCATATCCATACGCACTGTCAGGTATCCCCAGATTTCGAGTCCAGACCTTTTTCCCGCCAAAGTCAAAACAGCCGACGTCCCCGGTTACAAAAATGGCATAAACTCGTCGGCCATCTGTCACCATGGTAGGTGCAGCAAAACCGGTATCCTCCATGACATCAAGCTCTTCGTCACCTCTGGGAGGAACCGCGACATCGCCGGTCCACAGGAGCCTTCCAGAGAGTGCGTCAAGGCAGTACACTTGGAGTTTGTTTTTGTCACCGCCGGAAAGAAAAACCCGGTCGCCCCAGATAACCGGCGAACCAAAGCCCGAGAGCGGCACCTTAGTTTTCCAGAGAATCCCTTCGCCTGTCTTACCATTCCAATTAGTCGGCACGTTTGTATTCGCACTTATCCCGAGTCCGCCAGGTCCGCGAAAGCAAGGCCAATTCTTATTGATCTGCTCGGTCGAAGGATAAGAAGTGCTCGCCGCATCGGCTTGTGTAAAATCAATGCGGGGGCCCGTTATGAGAAACAACACCCCTGCCCCTAATATCGCCAAACCGGCAGTAACCGCCCATCGAGCCCGCATCGCTTCGCGGACCTGCTCGTAAGGCTCGGCCCCGCGCAACTGCGGCGACGGCGTCTTCTTTCTGAAAGCGTCCGCCAGCTTTACGCCAATCAGCAGCACCACCACACTGCCAAGAAGCAAATAGCTGCCTTTGCGCGAAAAATCCCGGCGGCGGATTTTGTCCTGCCTGAACTGCAAATCCAGTCGCCGGATTTCGTCCTGTTTGACCTGTAAATCCAACTGGCGAATCCGGGACAGGAGCTGCTCATCATCAGGGCCGGCACGAATTTCTATTTTGAGAGTCTCCAGCTCTTCTGCTCGGTTGGGGTCAGACACGCTCTGCAAATCCAGCTCGCGAATCCACAACAAGAGCTGCTCATCGTCAGGCTGGTCCTGAATCTCTATTTTTAGATTCTCCAGCTCTATTTCCCGCTTCGGCTCTGGTATCTTGGCCTGAACGTAATTTAGAACAATAAGTGTAAGTATAATGACAGAAAACACCGCCCCAACAATGGCCGTTGCCACTGCGCTTTTGTACCATGGGTTTGTCGCTTCCATTAGCTTTTACCAATCATTTCTTTTGCTTTCTTGAGCCTGGCGTGCTCTTTCGGGCAATATTCAAAACATCGGCCGCACGCCACGCAGCTCGCCCTGTCAGCCTCATAATCTTTCCTTTGCCGCCTTACGGACAGGCCGATAAGCTTAAGGCCAATCACCAGACCCACAAATCCCCCAAAGAACCAGCCGCCCAGCCCAAACTCCGCCCGGATGTTTGAAGCCTCCTCGTAAAGCTCTTTAACCTCTTTGCCCGTTGCTCTAAACGCTAAACTGGCGTCTGTAGTCCCTTCGACCTTGCCCTCGTCTTCCAAATAGACCCGCTCAGCGAGCCTGACTGTTTCATGCATGCGGGCCGTCACCATCCTGACGCCGGACCCCATCCATCCACCCAGGAGCATCAATACAGGCAACAGAAGAATTAGAAACGCCAGTCTCTTTTTACTTCTGTCATATTCATGTACCGGCCAATCAGTTGTCGGCTCTTTGATAGCGCCGAAAGGACACGAATCTTCACACAGCCTGCACTGAACGCACTCATCCGGCGCAATAGTCACCCGCCATTTTGACAGCCGCGACATCTGTCTCAGAATCACACCATACGGACACACAAACCGGCAATAGGGCCGCCCTATGAACACACCTACCACTAAGAAGCACGCTCCGAGTATCAAAACGTTCAGGTTACCGCTCAAACGGAAGAACGAAACGAACGGGTCATACCTGCAAATCACAAAAGCACTGCCGGTGGCCGCAAACAGAACTGCCGCTCCTAAGTAAACATACGCAAACAACCGCAGCCCGCTCTCGGCCCAACGCGGCACCGGGACCGGCCGCAGCAGCACTAAATCCTGCATCGCCCCTAAAGGACATACTCCCGCGCAGAAAACCCTCCCGAAAAACAGGGTAAATACAAGCGGCAGCACGAAAAACACGCCAACCACAATGGGCACGACATAGTCACGGTCGAATACCGACAGAACAATATTCTGAATCGCCCCTATCGGACAGACACAGCCCTTCCGCCAAAAGCCGAAATAGAGCAATGAAAACACCATCAGAATAAATATTGCCCGTCGGCTGCGATTTCTCAAAACCAGATATGAAGACAGCGACAGCCCCGCCAAAAGCACCGCTGCGTCAATGTACTCGTAAATATCCTGCCGCGGATGGGGGGTAGTCGGGCTTGGCTGCTCATAACCACTTTCGAATTCAGGCGGGGGAAAGCGTTCACTGGCTGATACAGCCGTGCATAAGCTCAGCAAGAAAGCTACGCCGAATATAATATGACCGAAACGTATCATCAAGCGTGGTCCACCCTCTTAAGCAGATAAGGCTTGTTTGCAGGGACCCGCTTATGTGCACCCGAAGGACAAGCTACAGCAATCGAGCATTCATTACAGTTCAAACAGCGATCGTGACGCACCTGGAGAAACAGCGACCCGTTACCGAAAGTATTACACCCCTTGACGCATTTACCACAACCGTTGCAGAGTTTTTCATCGATGGTGTACTCGTAATATGGGTCCTCCACAAAGCTACGTTTTATCGCTCCTGTCGGACAAAGTTGATTTTCCGCCGCCTCATCGATATCAAAGGGCTCCGGCCCGAAAAAACCAAAACAAATTTTGCAGTATCCGCACTCCGCATAAGCGTGCACGCACTTCACCGCCGATTCTTCCAGCACGCAATAAGTCGCACAGTTGCCGCATGCAACACACAGCTCCGGGTCGATTTGCCAGACCGTATTCGTCCCTTTGCTTTTTCTGCCCAAAAAACCGGCTATGCCGCCAAGACCGGCCAAACACGCCCCCCAAAGACTGTCTCTCAAAAAGTGGCGTCTGGTAGGGTTGTTCTTATTTTCGACCATCATCTATTCTCTAAAACTTGTTTCGCTGACAGAGCCTGGGGCAGACCACACTTTTCGAAAACCTCACAGCCCCGGCAGATTCCATGATTAATGCATTTGCCTTCTCGCACCAATCTACGTCTCTTGGCAAACCCCCAGCCGCCAGCCGCTCCCAAAAGACCCAGCGTCGCGTATCGTAAAACTCGCCCAAGCATTTCCCGCCGGTTCTGAACTTGTCCAAAACCTCTGTTCATTATCCCGCCTCTCTTCTGGCAAATATTCTCACGACATTCTTAATTGTATCCAGCACCAGGATCCGTCCGGTCGCATCGACAGCCACGTCAAAACCTCCGGCCTGACAGTCTGCTGGAAACTGACAAATACCGGCCGTGCCACCTTCAACCAATTGCTCCGGCCCGGCTACGACGCCCACAAAAGCACCCTTAGCGTCATAAATTTTGACCCGTGTCAGGCCTTTCTCGCAGGTGACAAAAGTTTCATCCTCAAGTATGGCAAAATTTACCGGGTTACAGCAGCCGCAGAAACCTTCCACCCCTGCCGAAAACTCCCCCCACCAAAACTCAAGGTCACCATCAAACGTATATGCCTCAATGCGATGCCGTCCGGGATCGACCACTCGCAACAGTCCGTCATGACCAACTGCAAGGTCGAAATAAGGACTCGGTATCACAAAACCCGGAACATTTCGGTCTTTATCTCTCTCGCCGATACGGTTGATTAATTTGCCGGCGGTGTCATAGCGCAGAACAATGCGATTACCGGCATCGGCGACAAACACATCGTTTTTTGAAACGGCGATACTGGTCAAAACCGCATCATCACCAAGACTCTCCCAGCTTGCCAGCCGCTTTCCGCGGCCGTCATAAACTTCCACACGGTCTTTCATCCCCACATAAATCTTACCGTCACCCGACACCGTCAAACACCTCGGCACATCAGCAAGTTTGAACTCGCCAACCAAATTGCCACCTTCAGCAAACACACGAATAGCTTTGTCACCGGCTGTATAGATAGAGCCTTGAGAATCCACTGTAATAGCACGTGAATCAGTAAAGCCGGTACTGATTGCTTCAACTGCCTCTTCATAAAGAATCAGGTTCGGGTCAATCTTCGCCAGCTCTTTAATATCATAGACGTACTCTTTCCCAAGGCCGCTGCCTTTTTTACCTGTCGTATCAAGCCGTACCACAGCAACACCGGCAATGACGATAGCAACGGCAGCAAGCACACCGGCGAAAATCTTAATATTTATTGTCCCCAATCGCCTGTTCATTTTGGCACCTTACAACGTTCTACAGTCAAATTTGACAAAAGTTCATTATAACACACAAAACGTTCGCATTCAACGCCACCGCCCTACCGCTCTGTGATATCAAGGCACATCATCCGGTTCAGGTCACGCAAAATCAACCTGCCGGATACAATCGCCATAGGTCCCCAGGATTCTATTCCGTCCAGAACCTTGGCCTGGCCGAACTCCACATATCCGGATGGTGTGGCATCAACAAGCGTCAGAACTCCGGAGTCATTCATAACATATATCAAGTCATTGGCGATTGTATACGGACCAAGTCCAAACTTATGAGCGCTTGTGCTGGTCCAAACGACCTGGCCATCCGAGTCAAGACAGGTCAACTGCCCATCAGGCCGGACTCCGTAAATATGACCATTATAAAAAATCGGTGTATGTTGAGGTGAGCCAAATACCTCCGGCTCAAGTCGGAAAACCTGTTGCGTGCTTATCCTGCCGTTTTCCTTCGTTAACCGCAGCATCATACTTCCCGCGTTGTAGCCGCCGGACAGAAAAATACGTCCCTCACCCACTACTACAGGCGTCGCAACATTTGCAACACGAATCTTCCACTCTGTGCTTTCCCACAAAATGCTGCCGTCCTCTGCCGAAACGCCCACTACTCCTCCGCTGCCGCAATAAACGTACATACGCACGCCCATAAACTCGGCCGGCATCACGGACGAATGTGTCATCACCCAGCCGTGAGGGTTGGGACTTTGCCATACAATCTCGCCCGTCTCGCAGTCCACCGCCATCATCAGCGGCCAGCACCGCTGGCTTTCGATCAAACCAGCCTCCGGCTGGCCACCAACGGCAATTATCGCCTTGCCGTCCTCGATGAGCGGACACTGTCCTGCATACCACGGCGGCACCTTGGCGCCGAAATCTTTTACCAGGTTCAGCATCCAGCGAAACTGGCCCGTCACTGAATCCAGACACGTAACATGACATTTCGGCCCAAATGTCACAACATACTTGTCCGTTACCGCCGGCACAGTTCGGCTCATCCCGTGATTGCGTTTGACCTTGACAGGATACCAATACCGCCAGATTTCTTTACCGTCGGCAAGTGACAAACATCGAATCGCATCCGCCTGGTTTTCGTGGTCATAATCCAAAACATACACTCGCCCAGCCAAAACCGCTGCCCCGGCGTAACCCTCTCCGACCTCAATAGACCACAAGACTCCCGGCCCATCTGTCTGCCATGTCCTTGCAAGTGCAACATCGTCGCTGCTTATCGCGTCGAAGTTTGCCCCCCTGAACCGCGGCCAGGCACCGGGCAAGTCCGCCGGCTCGCCATCGAACTGAATCAACTGCCCCCGCAGCTGCTCCACACCACTTTCATCCGGAAGCATTTCCGGGGCGTTCTCAGCAATCGCCAGACGCTCCGTTAGTTCCATCGCTGCATCAGCGCTAAGCCATACGTACAGCAGGACCACTCCAATAATGGCTAATCCAACGGGTAATGTCTTTGCAATAGTGGATTCTTTCATAAAAGTTAAAAGTGCCTAAAGTGCCTAAAGTTAAAAGGAATGAATAATGAATATTCAATAAGGAATATCGAATGTCGAACTAATCTATTTTCCTTCATCATTCCTTGTTCGATATTGGATATTCTTTTTTATAACTTTAGCTCACTTTAGTTCACTTTAGGCACTTTCCTCAAAACCTACTCATTCCTTAACGCCTCCAACATTTCGCCGCTGAGTGCAAAGGCCGAGGCAATCCGTATCCACACCACACCGCTGATTCCTATAGCAGCAACTGTCAGCACCAGTGAAAAATATGGCACTTGCGCTGCGGTCGATTTCAGAGCTGGCCACACTGCCACCAGCCCAGCGGCAACCCCACACACCAGACCACACAGCAGCAGACCGGCGTGCTCGTAAAACACCATCCGCTTAAGTGCCGCTTTATTAAACCCCACAGCCTGCAGCATTGCAAGCTCACCTCGCCTCTCAAGCACGTTGCGAAGCACCACCAGTCCAAGCCCCACGCTGCCGAGAATAAGTCCCAGACCTCCCAACAACTGAAATATTGATAGATACGTATTTTCAACGGCGCTGAATGCTTCCAGCCGCTGTCTCGCCGGCGTCAACGCCAGTCCAAAGTCTCTTAATCCGGTAGAAAGTATTCCAGCGACCGCTTCGGCTTTGTCCTCGGCGACATCGGCAAGAAAAATCCTGTATCCATCCTCTGACGGGAAACGCCTGACAAACTCATCTTCAGCGATAAGTAAGCTCCCCTGCAAGATTGAATTCTTCAGCATTCCAACCAAACGCAGCCGAAACCTTCGCCCCTTCTCATCGGTATATTCAAGCTCATCTCCAATGGATTTTCCAAGTGCCCAGATAATAGTTTGATAATCCCCAATCGCCGGTACTACATCCTCGCCCAGGTCGCGATTAAGCAGGCCCCAGGCATCTTCCCGCTCGGCATCGTCAATCGTGTCAGCGAACGCAAAAGCACCGCGCATCTGTAATTGCTTCGGCTGGACCCCCAACAACCGCGGCCTTTGTGCGCGATTTAGGTTAAAACAACTTGCATCGTCCCCATCGTGCACACGCAGCTGAACTATCTCGACATCTTCAAGCTCATCATCAGCCAGACCCAGTGATTTACGCCCGGACTCGCTGTTCAAATCATGCAGAATACCTATGGCCGATTCGCCAAACAGCGCGAACCCTCCCGTGCCCGAATCCCGCCTCTGGGCCTGCTCCGATGGACTATGTCTGTTCGCCCCCACAGCAACAACTAAAAAAATCCCACATGCCAGCAATCCCACAACCGCCAGGCTCCGCCCGCTTCGTCTCGTAGAATTCCGCAACCCTAAACCAGTCAGCGATGTCATCGTCCTGTGCCAGCTGCCTCCCACAATCCTCAACAAAGCCTGACATAATCCAAGTCCGGCTATCAACAGCAACGCCCCCGCACCGAAAAACGCCCCAGCGACAGCACCACTGTCACCGGTTCCCATCACAACTAACAGTACTACCGCTGCGATTGTTGCCACTGCCGCTGTCCCCAGTCCAATCCTGCTTTTAGAAACTCGTCCTGCAGCAAAAAACTGCCATTGCAAACCCTGACCGAGAAGCTCACGCGCCGGCCGAGACACCTGTTTACGCAAGGTCAGCCATATTGCAATCAGAGAAACCGCCACCGCCCCAAGCGCTCCTGCAAACAAGGTGGATGGCCTTGCATAAAAATGTATTGTCGAGCCGCTTACCGCTACTTGCCATACTGTTGCGAGCCCGTAAATCATCGCCCTGGTATAAAGCAGCCCCGCTGCAGTCCCTGCAATTGCCCCAAGTATAGCTAACATTCCGCCTTCAATAAATAGCAGCCGCCTCACCAGCCTCGGGCCGAGACCCACCGCTAACAACATTCCGACCTGCTCACTGCGGCCCTCAACGCCAAATACAAAAAGAAGACCCATCAGAATCAGAGCCGCTACGATAAGAAAGATACTAAAGCCCAGGAAAAGCTGACCAAAATCAGTTGCCTCAGCCCCGGCTTTTATGCCGTGCTCACGCACCGATTGAAAAAACAGCCCTACCGAAGCAGGCTCAACTGCGTTTAAGAGTCTCCCAGCGATAGTTTGTTCGGATTCATTGCTCGCTGCGTAGCGCACCGCGGTCAAGTTCCCATACCTGTTAGCCCACATAGCCTGGCCGGCCCCAAGCGTAACAAACGCCTTCGGCGTGCCACGGTACTGCTGCCAGTAATCCTCGTCGCGTGTACGTATCTTATCAAGCTCAATCGGTATCCCCGGCTCCCAATCCCTGCAATTATCCACGTCCGCCAGGCCGGGAAAATCCGGCATCAGTTCACGATCCAGCACAGGAGCTTCCATAGCGAGTATTTCCCGAACCCGAAAACTGCTTTTTTGCTCCACGAGTTTTCTCATCGGCCCGAGGACGAAATAGGTAAGCTCAACTACGTCTCCCACTCTGGCCCCAAGGTCGTCGGCAAGCCATCGGTTAATCAAAATTTCGTCATCCTGCATATTCACAGTAATAAGGTTATTAGCACCCATCGCCGTCACCATCGAGTACGGGGTACTCCTGTCACCCAGGCGCAATTCGTTGACGAAATAGGTCAGGACTCCAACAGCCCCATCAACAGCTCCCATCGCAGCCACACCTAACGACTCGTCAATAAATATCCGCCCGCTGCGTATCTCGAGCAAGTCCCGATGCTCCAGCTCGCGAAGCTCAAGGCCGGCATCGGCGAGCCGCCAACATTTCCTGACAGCATCATCAGCCTTTTCAACGGTTATGCTATCTTCCGGACACCCAGCGACTAAGAGCATGTTTGCCTGGGCGCTGCGGCCGAGCTTCTCCTGCAGCCATCGCAGCGGCACAAAGACATTCAACGGTGCAACCTGATTCGCCTGCAAACTGAAGCGGCCAAACTCTGACTCCCCGGCAACTGCCCTTACCACTAATCGAAATGCCATCGACAAATCCGAATCCGGTGTCAATGGCACATCACGCGGCATCAGACCCGGCTTGCCAATTCGCAACACAACTTCATCCCCGGCTCCAACCCCAAGCCTTTCCGCTAATGGTTCATTTAAAACAATCCCCTCACTCCAATCACCGCCAAAAGGATTTGCCTCTGCTCCAATTCTATAAAAGTGCTCGTCAACACCGAGCACTTCAATTCTGTTTGCCCGCCTTGTGCCATTGCTGTTGGCAATCAGCCCTCGCAACTGCAACACAGGCGCTACCGCTGTATTGAGCTCTGCTGCCAGCTCGTCTGCCAGCTTAGCTCTAAAGAACCTGCTCTGGCCGGCAACAGCCAGCTGCGTTGTGCCTAATCGAGCTGTCACCATCATCTTAAGGCTGTGACGTACTGAATCACCTACAACCAGCGCACCCGCCAAAACAGCGGTGCTCACCATCGCAGCCAACAAGACCCCCAGATTTGTCCGCCAATAAAAGCCAAGACTTCTTTTAGCAAGTCCGAACAAACTCATCTCCGGCTCCTATCTGGGCTTGCCTCTCTTAACAGACCATTGCTCAATTCCATTACCTGCCCTATGCGCTGCGCGAGCTCGACCGAATGTGTCACGACAATCAGTGTAACTTGCTCGCTGCGGTTTAATTCCACCAGCAGCTCAGCTATGTTCTCCGAGGCATCCTTATCCAGCGAACCCGTCGGCTCATCGGCAAGCAGCAGCTTAGGCCGATTAATCAAAGCTCTGACAACCGCCACGCGCTGCCGCTGCCCACCGGAAAGTTCACCCGGCCGATGCAGCAACAAGTCGCTAAGCCCCACACGCTGCAGCAGAGCAATCGCCCTTTCCTGAACCTCTTTCTTCGAGACGCGATCTTTGTCGGCAAGCGTCGGCACCAAGACATTTTCGAGCACGGTGCACTGCGGCAGAAGATGATGCAATTGAAAAACGAAACCGATTTCTTTATTGCGGATTCTCGCAAGTGCAACCTCGTCCAGCGTGGCAAGGTCCCTGCCGTCAAACAATACCCGTCCCTCGGTCGGACGGTCCAGAGCGCCAATAATATTAAGCAGTGTGCTTTTGCCGCTGCCCGACGGTCCGACTATCACCAACGACCGGCCTTTCTCGACCTTCAGCGTTATATCCTTCAAAACACAAACGCCCCGTTTGTCCCCAGGCGACTGATAGCTTTTCGCCACGCCGATAAGTTCAAGCATAATTGTCCTCACGAAACTGCTGCGCAACTACTTCGTATATACGCACCATTTCTTCAGCAGTTTGCTCGATATTAAATTTTTCAAAGACCGCGTCTCTGCCCTGTTTACCCAGTTGCCGTGCGTAATCTGGATCAAGCAATAATGGTTCCATCGCTTTGGCCAAGGCCGCCGCACTATTAGGCTCACACAGTACACCTCCGCCGGTCATTTCCAGCAATTCTGGAAACGCGCCACTTGCCGGCTCTACCACCGGCACACCTGCCGCAAGGGCTTCAATCACATACAAACCGTAAGCGACCGGCCGCTTTTCCGGCACCGATAGCACTGACAGGCTCTGCAAAAAGTCAGCTTTAGTATCACGGCCGAAATCCTGCAAAAACTCCACATCGTCTATCAGGCCATAAGAACTTAACCGCTGCCGAATCTGATTTAAAAATGCTTCGTCATCGCTTCTCTTGCCCCCCGCTATCCGCAATCTCGCATTTTTCAATTTCTCATTCTTCTTCAAGCTGACAAAAGCGTCAACCAACGTATCCAAACCCTTATCAGAGCACATCCGTGAAAGATAACCAATGACCGGCACTTCCGACCCAACCTCCCGCAGTTGATATCCATCCAACGAAATACCCACGTACGCAACACCTATGCGCTCTGCGCCAAGTCCCAGCCTTTGCTGCATTATACCTGCATAGTACTTGCTCACTGCGATAAATCCATCCACATCCTTTGAGCGCTCCGCAACTATTTGCCAAGCCTGCTGCGAATATGGTGATGCCAATCCATCCAGAAATCCATCTTCATCCTGAAGCAGACACACCACCGGCACACCAAGTCTTTCCTTAATACGTCTGGCCAGTCCTGCTAATAGAATATTGGACAGACACACGACATCAGGCTTGTTATCTTGCGTACCGAGCCATTCGACAAGTCTGTCTAGCTCTTTTACTTGTTGCCCCTGCTCCCCACGCAGCATCGATATTGTCATCTCCCCTAAAACCCTCGCACTTGTCATTCCTGCCTTGCGACCAATCCACCTTAAAAGCCTTGGCGAGTCAAACAAACGGTCGAGCCAGGCAGGAGTCTTCCGGAAAAGCGCTGATTTCTGCTGAAGGTACACATTGACCCCACCGAAAAAAATCGGTGCATTACTGCCCCCTTCATTTTTGTCAACCTGAAACGGCAAATACACCGGGACCATCAGCACGTCATGCCCCAGCTTCCGCATCGCTGTAACCAGGGCGGCATCCCGCAGACAGTTCTCACAATAAAAACTGTCCGCCAACCCTGGTACAATTTGGACAATTCTCATAAACCTTTGCCCCGATTCCATTACTCAGCACCGAACGCATACACATAACCATCGTCGCTGCCGACCACAACCATCCCTTCAACCACCGCCGGCGATGAAGTAACAGCCTGGCCGATCTCATACGACCATACCTCGGTCCCGTCAGAGAGCCGTATCATATAAAGCCGCCCGTCTTCAGAGCCGACAATCACCTTGTCTCCGCAAATAACCGGTGAGCTGTCAACTTCTCCCAGTGTCGCAAATGTCCAGACTGCCTTGCCGTCATCACGCCCGATGCAATGCACATGCTTATCCCGCCCTCCAACTACAACGACGTTCCGGCCAACTGCAGCCGAAGAAAAAAACGGCTGGTCCCCGCCCGTATATTCCCACACGATTTCGCCGGCGGCAATGTCAGCTTTGATAAATACATTATCATAATTGCCGACATACACCTGCCCCTCCAGAAGTGCTGCAGAAGCCGCGATAAATGAGCCGGCATCGATTTCCGCCACCTTACTTCCGTCAGCGAGTGACACAACATGAATCATCGCATCACAGCCGCCAAAAACAGCTTTACCCTCACCGACCGCAGGCGACCCGTTTACATAGCTGTCGGTTTCGTATGTCCACACAACTTCACCGTTTGTCGAATCCACACAATGCAATTTACTATCATAGCTGCCCACAAGTATCCAGGTCCTCTGGCCGTCCGGCGAACGCGTCCAATTAGCGGCCCCAAGAATCTGTCCATCCGTCTCATATTTCCACTTGAGCGAGCCGCTCTTTGCGTCGAGCGCATACAGGAAATTGTCCAATGACCCCACAAAAACCGAACCTTCAACTACACAAGGCGCCGCCTCAACAGCGTCCCCGGTCTGGTATGTCCACACTTGCCGCCCGTTTTCCAGATCAATTGCGTAAACATTTGCGTCAGATGAGCCTATGAAAACAAGATGGTCATCGATTGCCGGCGATGATTTGATTTCGCCACCCGTTTTGAATTTCCAGACAAGTTTCAGCGAATCAGGCAGCGTCCCCGACGCTCTTCCCAAGAGCCTCTGCCCACCCCCAAACACAGGCCAGCTGCTTCTGCCCTCAACCACTACTTCCGGTCGCTCGGGCTCCGTTACTGTCTCCTTTTGGCCGGACCCAGGTCGGCTAATTATCATCACCGCAAGAATCACGCACACTGCGACGATAATGACAACCACCAAAGCCGTCTTCATTACAACTCTCATAACAATTTCCGTGGGACCCCATTAGAAGTCCGCCCGTGGCAGACAACTTCATACGTAAAGCCGGCTCTAATAATAGCGTATTAACTCGCCACAGGCAACAGAACCTTCGAGACGCCATTACTTGTTTTCAGTGGTTTTGATTAATATTGTTCGAATTTTAGGTGGGATATTTGGCTGGAATGCGGCTAAAGCCGGTACGCTCTTTTCTAAATTAGGACGACAATAAAGACCTCTTGAACTCAAAAGCAGGTGTGCTCGCCGTTTTAATTTGAGGGGTCTGGCACTACGTATCGACTTCTTGCTTCTGCAATAAGCTCGAGCATCTGGTCTGCCTGGGATTGAATTTCAGGATTGGAATTTGTCACTCTCGAATTCCATTTGATGTACTCCTTATTCAGATGCTCCAGGGCCTTTTCTCCACTCATATCCGAAGTGACACCGAGGATAACTTCTGCATCCTTGACTTCACACATACTGACCGGCAGGATTTTTCCCATCATTTCGCGAAACCTGTTCGTGTCAACCTCGAGCCAGCTCGCCATATCCTTCAAGACATCCAGTTCCTCGGCGGTAACCGAACCGTTAGCCTGTGCCACATACAAGCAAAGATCCAGAATGTCATAGCGCTCCGCAAGAGGCGCAATTTCAACAACCTCTTTGCAAATTTCATAAGTGTCGAGCTGCTTGCCACCACGGAAAAAAGCAATGGTCTCGTTCAATGCCTTCTCGAGTTTACGCCGGGCTTTATCAGACGCTTGAGCCCCGCCAATGTTAGCTCTTGCCCAGTCTTTTATAAGCCCGACTTCGCAGTCGTATAGTTTGTCATCCGCGGCACTGACGGCAAATGCCAGCGCCACTGCGAGCGTTTTTGTACGCCGGATATTTTCCTCTAAATCGATATAGCCAAAGTCAGGGTTTTCATAAGCAAACGTGCATTTGCCACAAGCAAGCTCTTTACCGCTCTCACGGGACAATATTGACGTGTTGAATTGCAGGTTTCTTTTTCCTTTACGAGCAAACCTCAACCAGTCAACGCGTAGCCAGGCAACACTCATCCAATCTGAAAGAGTAGTAACCTGGCGAGGAAGCCTGCCAAGATCGGCGTTGTAGCAAAATATGG
Source organism: Phycisphaerae bacterium (assembly GCA_030619925.1). Taxonomy (GTDB): domain Bacteria; phylum Planctomycetota; class Phycisphaerae; order Sedimentisphaerales; family Anaerobacaceae; genus JAUXAL01. The sequence goes on from JAUXAL010000064.1 coordinate 21,582, forward strand.
GCGGGCCCCCGCCTTGCGGGGACGAGTCCTGTATTTGCCACTGTTTAACTCGCGCTTGTACCGGTTTGGCTTTGGCAGCTCCATCTGTTATATCCATGATCGAAACTTTCAAAGTCGCATAGTCCGTATCGCGGCGAGCAGGAATTGAGCCGCAAATTTCCACGTCAAAAGCATCAAAAACGCAATTATTCTTTTTTTGTTTTGTTAGCTGAACGCGACAATCAAGGAGCCCCCCCTTTACCTGTCTCGGCTTGGCCGAGCCAAGACGGGCGGGAACTACTCGAGGGTCGGACCAGGCAGAATCCTTCACACTTTGATTAGAGTTCGTTCTGTGCAAATGCCGAGACAGGACGCTCATCGCTCGGGTCCCGTCGCACGAGCGACGAGCAACGAGCAACAAGCGACAAGCAACTGCAGATGCCAGCACCACAATCAAAATTGGAATCAGAAGTTCGCCCATTTACATACCCACAGAGGGACCCCATTTAACAATTTACAGCAAGATGGGGACCCGAACCCATAGCACTATTTGACTTTGACTGATTTTAATCGTCCCTTTTTCTTCTTTGTATCGCTTTCTGACACATTGCCATCCTTATCCAAGGAAAGGTCGACCTCAAGAACCGCATTCGATTCGACGTCTTCGAACTTGCACTGCATCCTTTGATTTACGTCATAGCTATAAGTAACTTTAATGGGTCGGTCTGCCGGCCTACCCGGCGGAAGCTTAAATTTATGCGTTGCAATCTTATTTACGTACTCGACAGCGGTGTCTTCTCCCTGCGTGATGGTTACCTCAACCTGTGCTTGTCCCTCAGAGACGGTATAGAACGTTTGTGAGCTTTCGCAAGGCAATGGTGTATTTTTCTTCAAAATAATACGATTTTCAATTACGCGTCGGCCGGTCTCCTTGTCCATAGGAGCACAAATAGTGCCATAACTGTGATTGCAAACATCCGTGAGGTTAATATCTTTCAGCCCCTTGGAAATTCCAGCAGCCACCTTATCTGGTTTTTCTCTCAGCGCTGTCAGTCCGGCATGTAAAGCAGCACCAAGCGCAACGCATTCATCCACATTAACCGCTGTTTCCGGTGCAGATCCGAACATCTTCTTCAGGCGTTCTTTGACCGACGGTATCCTGGTGCTGCCGCCTACCAAAAGCACCTTATCGATTCCCGAAGCCTTGATACCCGCCTCCTTAAGGGCCACTTCCACCAAGATATCGGTACGAGCCATCAACGATGAAATGCTTTGTTCAAACATCTCGCGCGTTATTTCCACCCTCATATTGCCCGCCGCTCCGTAGAGCATCTTTTTCGCGACAGGACGCCGAGACAACGTTTTTTTGATATCTTCGGCCTCATCTTCATACTTTGCCCTATCCTCATCAGAGCTGATTAGCTCGGTGCTGAATTTGTCTTTGTAGTTTTGTTCCAGCATCTCCAATATTTTCCGGTCAAAGTCCACACCGCCAAGCGCATGGTCACCCTGCGAACAAACAATTTTCATTTCATGTCCCTTGACATCCATTATGGTTACATCGAAGGTTCCTCCGCCCAGGTCATACACCAGGACCCTCCCTGAAACATGGCGTGTGGTAGCGTAATACAAGGCCGCGGCCACAGGTTCATTGACAATTCCAATCACGTTCAGTCCGGCCATATCCCCTGCGTCCATGGTCGCTTTTCTACGAGCTTCGTCAAAGTGGGCGGGAACGGAAATAACAGCATCGCGAATGTCACCATGCTCACCCGAGCACTCCTGCTTGAGCTTTTTCAGAATCAATGCGGACAATTCCACAGGCGTCCAGTCCTTGCCGTCAACACTCTTGCGATAATTCGCATCTCCCATGTGCCGCTTTATCCAACGAACAGACCTTTGAGCATTTAGACGACGTGAATTAATCGCTTCAACACCCACCCGGATTATATCAGAGTTCTCTTCATCAAAGAAAATCGCAGACGCCGTGAGCCTTTCACCGTCGGCATTTGGGACTATCTCCGGCTTGCCGATAGCATTGAGAACCGCTAACGCTGAGAAAGTTGTGCCGAGATCTATGCCAACTATACTATTAGCCATTTTACACCCCTCATTTTCATTTCCAGACTACAGACGTCTGTCTTCTGTCCTCTGTCTTCTGTCCTCTGTCCTCTGTCCTCTGTCCTCTGTCCTCTGTCCTCTGTCCTCTGTCCTCTGTCCTCTGTCCTCTGTCCTCTGTCCTCTGTCCTCTGTCCTCTATCCTCTGTCCTCTGTCCTCTGTCCTCTGTCCTCTGTCCTCTGTCCTCTGTCCTCTGTCCTCTGTCCTCTGTCCTCTGTCCTCTGTCCTCTGTCCTCTGTCCTCTGTCCTCTGTCCTCTGTCCTCTGTCCTCTGTCC